>CAYTUA010000402.1:0-10994 GCA_964440855.1 uncultured Lentimicrobiaceae bacterium | reverse complement strand
TGTGGTGCCTCTGCCAGGATCAGGATTTGCTGTTTTCTTTCGATAACATCCACATAAAAATCACGTTTGTTGTTCGCCAGGCTAATTTCACCGGGCAGCTCATCCAGCAACAAAGTGTAACGCTGTTGTCCTGATTCAGAGGGTTCTATATTTATAACCAGTGTTTTCGAAAACCGATCGGAAGCAATATGCAATTGATCTTCATAAATCACCCGGCCCTTGTGCATTAAACGCAAAGCGGCCTTTTTGCCAACGGCTTGCTGGGCTGCAATAGTCACTTCCACAGGGAATTCGGCCTGTTTATATACGGTGCGGTTATACCGCAAGTCGTGCACTGCGAGGTCAGGCCGGGTAGTGGTATCACCTAAAGCAACCGCCACAGCAGGAAAGTTGAGGCCACGGCTGGCATACACCGGATTAATGCCTTGGTTGTACAATCCATCTGTAAAAAGCACCAATGCCCCTATATGCTTATTTTTCCAGGTACTTTCGAGGTGATTGATCAGCTTGCTGATATCGGTTTGCTGGTCAGTATAATCTGGAATTGTACCTGTTGTGATGTCTGCACCAAAAAGGTAAGAAACAACGGGGAAGTGATTCTGAATGGCCTTGGTGAGGCTATCGAGTTTTTCAGTATATTCGTTCAGGTAAAAGGTAGAATCAGCATTGAGCAATAAGGATGAAGAATTGTCATGTGCCAGTAAGATAACAGCTTCCTCTGTTTCCTTTTTTAATTGCATGAGATAAGGACCCAGCAATAAAAAAATCAAAACACTTCCGGTTAAAAAACGGAATACAAAAAGCACCAAGCTTAGCCGTTTGCCAAACCTGTTGAACGGATTGGCCCAATACAGCAGGGCTGCAAAGATGAAGCCACCAAGCAGGCTGAGCAGGTAAAACCAAGCAGGGTAATCTGTTACGAAACTGAAATTAGACAAAACTTTTTAACTTTATAAAAATGAAAAGCTTTAGCGACTTGCAATTACCAGCGACACATGAAAGTGGCTACATACTCATGCCACCACAAACGCTAATTACCTGTCCTGTAACATAGAGGGAAAGATCGCTAGCCAGGAAAACGGCTACATTGGCTACATCTTCAGGTTTGCCTCCGCGTCGCAAAGGTATGGTGTTGATCCACTGCTTGCGCACATCATCAGGCAATTTGTGTGTCATTTCCGTTTCAATGAAACCAGGAGCTATGGCATTGCACCTGATGCTACGGCTTCCAAGTTCCTGCGCAATCGATTTGGTGAAGCCAATCATGCCTGCTTTAGAGGCCGCATAATTTGATTGACCTGCATTGCCATTTACACCCACCACAGAGCTCATATTGATAATAGAACCCGATTTTTGTTTGAGCATAATTCGCTGAACGGCTTTTGTCAGGTTAAAAACCGATTTGAGGTTTACAGCCATCACGGCATCCCAGTCTTCCTCGTTCATACGCATCAACAGGTTGTCCTTGGTGATACCGGCATTGTTTACCAAAATGTCCAGTCGTCCAAATTCAGCCAGCACGTTTTCAGCCAATTGCTCGCTGTCCACATAGGAAGCAGCATTGGAGGCATATCCTTTTGTCTTTGCGCCCAAAGCCGCTATTTCGTCCAGTGTAGTCTGCATATTGTCGTCAAAACGCAAATCTGAAATGGCTACCAAAGCACCTTCAGCCGCAAACTTCAGTGCCAATGCTTTTCCTATTCCTCTTGCTCCGCCTGTAATAAGCGCAACTTTTCCTTCGAGTAGTTTCATAATGATATTTTTTAGTGTTCTCTTTTAAAGTGCTTTATTTATAATATTTTATGCTTTAAAACAAGTAAAGCAGGTAATTCGTAAGGAATGCCAAAGATATAAAAAACTGGTTTTAGCAGCAGCAGGTAAAAAGCCCGGAGGCAGTTTGTATTTGCCCTTGCTTAAACAGGCTGCTTATTATAAACAAGTTTTAGAAGCGAACAGGGCTGTTTATCATCATTGAGCAATTGCATAGTTCCATTATGAACATGCATAATAAGTTTCACAGCAGTTAATGTTATATTCAGGTTTTCGGTAATGATAAGTTTTTCCTCAGGCACTTGCGCATCAAATTGTTCGAGCATCTCTGGAGAAAAGATAATGTGGTTATGCCTGACAACAAGCGCAGTCGTATTTGCATCCTCTTCAATGGTAAAATCGATCCGGCTCTTTGAGGGCATATTTTGTGCTCCGTTTTCAATGACAAGACTGATGCAGCGACGAATCAAATCGGCATCACCTAAAATCTGGTGGTGGCTTTCATTTGCTTCAAAATGAATAGTTAATTCTTTGTCGCGAATGGTGTATTCCATTTCGTCAATGGCCATTTCAATCAAAATTTCGAGTGAAATATAAAAAAGATCGACCTTTTTATTACGCGACCTCAGGCTTGTAATGAGCAGGGCCATCTCCGTAAATCTACTGAGCCGTTTGGAAGCAGCAGTAAGATGGCTTAGATAGTCCTTTTGCTCCTTATCGAGAAAGGTTTCATTAAGCAAACCAGCCAATCCATCAATGCCGTTGAGGGGTGTACGCAGTTCGTGGCTGATGATGGTCAGGAATTCACTTTTGGCTTTTTCGAGTCTTGAGAGTTGCTCGTTTGCCAACTCCAAATCAGCAGTGCGTTGTTTAACTTTTTCTTCCAGATTTTTATTTAGTTCTTTCAGGGCGCGCGTTTTTTTTCTTAATTCAAGCTGTGTTCTAACCCGCGCTATCAGTTCAGAGGCATTGAATGGTTTGGTCACATAATCCTGCGCCCCCAGTTCAAAGCCAAGGATAATGCTTTCGGGATCCGTTTTGGCTGTGAGGAAAATAATGGGGACATCAGCCGTCCTTTTGTCAGCCTTAAGCCTGTCGCAAAGCTGAAAACCATCCATGCCGGGCATCATAATATCGAGCAAATACAAGTCAAAATGATTTGAAGTTGCCAATTCAAGGGCTTCCTCTCCATTGGTGGCAAAGGCTATTTGCAGGTTTTCACGCGACAGAAAACTACCCAAAACCTGAATGTTTTTAGGGACATCATCAACGATTAATACACTTGGTTTTTTTTGGTCGTCCGTCATGGTGTTCAATTTAATAAGTATGGCGTGATTCAGTTCAACCCGTTTTAATGGGATGAAAACCTGATTGCTGAAATACTTCAGGGAATTTATTCAGTAGTATATTAATTGATTCAATATCGAAAGTTTTAGCCGCCTCAAATAAGGATTCGCCCAGTTCCTTCAATTCTTCATGTTGATGCTTTTGGCAGCATTTTAATAACTCATTTGCCAGGTTTTCGGCATCATGTATAAAATGGGTGCTTGCGGCTGTGTTCCACATACCAATCAATTTATCACCACAGTTACACTGCTGTTCACCCGTTTTCATGCTCTTTGCTTCTGGATCAGTACTCACTGGTTTTTTCTTTGAATTGAAATCAATTTCAGTCAATACCTTTTTAAGTTTTTTGTTACTCAATGGTAGTTCGATGGATGGAAAACTTGTTTCCTTTTTTTTGATTTTACTCTCCTTTTCCAGCAATAAGATTGTGAAAATATTTTTGTTGCCGGTGACAGATGTGATTTTTTCGTTTTCCTTTAAGTACATTTTATGGTCAACAATAAGGGTCTTAATGGGTCTATTTTTTAGATGATACAGGCCTTTCTCAATTTTGTCAGCAAATGTAATCTGTAAATTGTTTTGATCAGCTGACAACATCAATACGTCTTTGGCTTTCACATCTTCGCTGAGTATCAGAATGGTGTGTTTATCATCCTGATGTCTGATAATTTCCGGTTTTACTTCTATTAATGGCACCATATGGGTAAGGTGCTTCACGTTTCTGAACCGTATTCGGAATGTACTGCCCACATTCAATTCACTTGAAACATTGATTTCACCGTCCATCAATTCAACCAGCCTTTTTGTAATGGCAAGGCCCAAGCCTGTGCCCCTCAAGCCTGACAACCCATTTTCTGATTGATGAAAAGCTTCGAAAATGCGCTCAGTTTGGTCCTTTGCAATGCCGACTCCTGTGTCGGATAAGTGAATATGCAAATCGGAGAAATTATCTACAGTTTTATTGTCAATAAAAGCATGCAGGTGGATTTGGCCTTTGGGCGTAAATTTCAGCGCATTGCCTACCAAATTAAACAATATCTGCCTGAGTTTTATTTCACTCAACTCGAGTAAATCAGGCAAATGAGGATCTATTTTGATTGTAAAATCAAGTTTTTTGGTTTCCAATTGGGCCTGAAAAATCCCCTTAACGCTTTCAAATAATTCCCTGATGGCGACCGGACCTTTGTCAACAGGCATTTTACCTCCTTCAATTTTTGAAAGGTCAAGGATGTCATTTATTCGTAACAGTAAGTTTTTGCTGCTTTCCTGAATAGATTGGAGGTATGATTTTTGTGTTTTGTCACTCACAAGTTTCGATAGTATTTCCGTAAACCCAATGACAGAATTCATAGGTGTCCTGATTTCATGACTCATATTGGCCATAAATTGTGACTTCATCCTGCTGCTTCCCTCGGCCAGTTCTTTGGCCTGAAGCAATTGTGCAGCATATTTCTGCAATTCTTTTTGCACGTTTTCTATTTCTCTGTTTTTTTCAAGCAATTTGCGGTTTGATTTTACTTTTACCCGCAAATAAAAAAATGCAAAAACAGCAGCAATGAGCGCCATTACCAGACCCAATCCAATAAGATAATTGAAAAATCGCTGTCGCTTAATTTCCAAATTATCAATCTCTTGTTGGTTTTTCAAGAGGGCAATTTGGTTCTTACTACGCTCATTGTCAAACTGTGCCTGCAACTGAAGGATGGTTCGTCTTGTTTGTTCATTAATAATACTTTCTTCTGTTTGGTGCGCCATCTCAATAAACCGGATTGCTTCCCAGGGGTTGTCGAGCTTTTTACTTACTTCCGACAGCAATTCATATACCTCTCTGAGTGTAGCACGCGAATAACTAAGTTCCGACAAATGAACACTTTCCTCCAGGTGTTTTTGCGCCAAATCATATTGTTGCAACGCGAGGTACACTTCTCCTTTTGTTTTATTTGTAATGGCCATTAGATAGGTGTCTTCTTCTTTGCTGTGCCATTCAAGTGCATTGTCTAAAAAGCTGAGGGCCCTTAGATAATCTTTTTTCAATAAATAAACAATACCAATATCGTGGTAGTTAATGGCTATGCCCTTGCTGGATTTTATATCACGGTTTAGCTCCAGCGAAAGCATAAAATACTCCATGGCCCGTTCTAAATCATTTTGCATAAGAAATACATTGCCAATATTGTTCAGGTTTATGGCCACACCTCTGGTGCCATTATTTGTTTGCTCCAATTGCAAACCTTGCCTGAAATATCCAAGGGCTTTGTCATAGTTTCCTAGCATAAACTCAATGTTTCCCAGGCCATTCAATGCAATGGAAAGGGAACGGTCCAGTTGATGGGCATTGCCTGTTTCCTTGGCCTTTAAATAGTAGTCGCTTGCCTTGGCGTAGTCATCAATGCGCCTGTGCACCACACCGAGATTGTTCAATGCTTTGGCCTTTTGCTGGGGATTGCCCAAAGAATCGGCAAGTTGTAATTCAAATTCATGCACACGTATCGATTGAAGGTACCCGGCTTTGTTTCGTGCATCTACACCTAAACTGTCTAATAAATCAATGAAATTGGATGTTTCACCTGCTATCATTGCAAGCTCAAGGGCATTGAGGTAATAGCTGTACCCTGTGTGTCCATTGCTGGCTTTTGTATAGCTAAAATCAAGTTCGTAAGCCTTGTATAACAAATACTGATACTCAGGAATTATTTGTGGCGCCAAGCTATCTGTAAAAATGCTGTCGAAACCGATCACATTATTGCTATCGGCATGCTGGGCTTTCAAACCCCATGCTGACATGATCATCAAAAAGACCCCAAATGCAAGGCGATTTTTCATTTTGAGTTGAACAAGGGATATCGTTTTTTACCATTTAAAAACTGTGAGCAATAGAACAGCTTAATTCCCCGGATACTTTTTTCTGGTTTCTTCGCTCATTAGCTTCACTTTGTTACCCAAGTCTTGCTTGAAAGAAATAATTCTGTTCAAAAGTTCAGGTTGATGGGCTGCAAGTATCTGTGCAGCAAGTATGCCGGCGTTTCTGGCCCCATTCAGGGCAACAGTAGCCACAGGGACGCCAGCGGGCATTTGCAAAATGGACAGCACAGAATCCCATCCATCCATGCTGTTTGACGACTTCACAGGTACCCCGATTACGGGCAAGGGGGTGAGCGATGCAATCATACCAGGCAAGTGCGCGGCGCCTCCGGCTCCTGCAATGATTACCTTGCAGCCGGATGCATGGGCATTTTGAGCAAAATCAAACATTTTTTTGGGTGTGCGATGGGCCGAAACAATATCAAGTTCCCATTCAACGCCCAGTTCGGACAAAACAGTGGCTGCGGCCTGCATTACATCCAGGTCCGAAGCACTGCCCATAACAATCATAACTTCCTTCATCTGCATACTGTTTTTGTTTTTAGGGCAAAGATATGACTTTGAGTATTTTTTTTACTTTATGCGCTTTTTCCCTGGCCTCGTCCAAACTTTGAGCAGTTAGTGTAACGTGACCCATTTTGCGGTACGGTCGTGTTTCGGACTTTCCATATAAGTGGATATAGGCCTCAGGCAATCGCATCACCTCCTCAGCCCCCTGGTAAAGCACTGGGCCACTGTGATCCGGTTCGCCAGTCAGATTTACCATCACTGCAGGCCGGAGCATTTCTGTTCCTCCCAGTGGAAAGCCGAGTATAGCGCGTAAATGCTGCTCAAATTGTGAGGTGGCCCACGACTCAATGCTTAAATGGGCACTGTTGTGCACGCGTGGAGCACATTCATTGATCCATACCTGGCCATCCTTGTTTACAAAAAGTTCCACTGCCAAAACCCCGACTATGCCTAGTTTGTCAGCCAGATCAGCTGCAATTTTGCCCGCTTTTTGAATCAAGGTTTCGGGAAGCAGGGTGGGACAAAAAACAAATTCCACCAAATTGGCTTCGGGATGAAAATCCATTTCCACCGGAGGAAAAAAGGCTGTTTCACCCGATTCGTTGCGCGCAACCACAACGGCTATTTCTGTTTGCAGAGGTGCTAATATTTCCGCAAGTGCTTCAATATCAGGTATCAGGCTTAGTTCATCTTTTGTACGGACCATAATAACGCCGCGGCCGTCATAGCCTCCTGTGGCAGCTTTCCAGACAAAAGGGAGCTTAATCTTGCCATTTTCTATCAGGTCCATCAGCATTGCTTTTCCGGTGATGGGATGCCAGGGGGCAGTAGGCAGGTTGTGTTGGTCGTAAAAGTGTTTCTGTGTTACCTTATTTTGTATCAGGGCAACCAATTCCGGTTGTGGAAATACTTTTTTACCTGCTGATTGCAGGTCGCGCATAGCTTGGGTGTTCACCCCTTCAATTTCAATTGTGATTACATCACAATCCTGCCCAAATTGCATCACCGTTTCATAGTCATTGAAGTCGCCTTTTACAAACTCTTTGCATGAAAAAGAAGCCGGTGCATCGGGCGTGGGATCGAGTATTTTGGTGTATAAATCATATTTTATAGCAACGTCGGTGAGCATTTTGCCCAGCTGTCCGCCACCTAAAATCCCTATTTTTTTTGTTGTGCTCGAGAAAAAGTTCTGCATATCGAAAATTACAGGTTTTTTTGTGTTTTGTTTTTATTGTCCGTTTCAGTAACAGCAATATTTTGCTTCAGGCTTGACTCTTTTTCCTTCAAGTCGCTATTTTATAAATCTTTATCCTTCATTTTTCCTGCTATTTCTTCGTCTTTCACATGCACGACCGAATTGTATGGAAAGAAGAATTCCATTGGCCTGTCTTTGGCATGTCTCCAGATGGATGCCACTACTGGCCTTAGCTCTCGTCCTGGCAGCCTTTTGGAACGGAAAGCCAATCCAAGAGACAAACCAAAACTAACCATGAAATTCATAAACCCAATAAGCCCTATGCCAATTATCGCCCAGAAAACAACCCAAATACCAACCTCAAAATTTTCGCCATAGAGGCCCAGTGCCATATTTCCGCTTGCGAAAGTGATGTGCCGTATATCGAGATTCAGTCCCAGAAATATACCAACGGATGCAGTAGAGCCCATAAAAACACCAAACCAGAAGTTGGAAACGATACCGGCCCACTTTTTCTCGTACCATTTTGAAAGCTTGTAAGCCCGTTGCTTGCCAATGGTTCGCTTAAGTATAGGATGTTCCTGTATGCGGTAGTAAATCTGATTGTGCTTGTCCTTGTTAGCCGTGCTTCCCGAAATGATCCCTGAAAGGAACAAATAAATGCCAGCTATGGCTGCATGGAAAAGTGCCAAAGAATGGATCGGGCTGATATTTTTCAACATGTAAGCACCTTTGGTCTCGGCTATATTGTGGTGGAAGCCAAGTTCAATCAGCCAAATTCCGAGCAAAGCCACCGGAAAAGCCATAATGACATTGCCTACAAAAGCGATGAATTGCGACCTGAACAACCTGGCAAACAAGATGGCAAAGGCTTGGTATTTAATTTCATTCTTGATGTTGGCATCGATTCCTTCCTTCAAGGCATTGATAATGGCCGAAGCGGTCATGGCTGGCTGTTTGGTAGCCAATGTAAACCCAAATAAATAAATGGCCACAAAGCCGATTGAATAATTCATGCTGAACAAAAATGCCTGCCCGAAGTCGCTAATATCAAGCTTTGAGAGCAGCAGCTTAAATATCACCAAAAGGCCAACAATCAATCCGCCCCCCAAAGCTGTCCTGAACATTTGGTAATATTCGCCTTTGGTTTGTGTGATATAATGTTCGCCTGTTTTTGCTGTATGCTGGGTAATTTCGAATGCAAGCAATTGGGTGCTGTCGCTGATCAGGCTTTGTAAATTATTTTGGTAACAATTGTAGCGAATGAGCAATAGGGCAACCCCAACCTCATTTTTCCTTATGTCTTCGTGCTTTTCGGCAGCAAGAAAGGGTATGAGTGTCTTCAGGCGTTCGAGCTGCTGCTTGATGCGCAACATATTTTGGTTTGCACGCAGGGAGATGCCATATTTCCGGCTATTCTGAAAAGCCTTATCAATAAACTGCTCGCACTGCTGAAGTAGGATGGTCAACTGTTTGTAGGAAAGGTCATCATGATTGATAAAGAGCTGGGGAGAATTCTTTATTTCGTTGTCAATCTCCAATAATTCTTTCTCAAAGCCACTAAACGGACTCTCAAGTGTATCAAACTCAGGCACCATTTTCATGACTTCCGTATCCATTGCCCGTCCGTTGCATCGCTGTATCAATATGGTCATGGCAATAATCAACTGGGACGAAACATGCGATTGTTTGTTGCGGTCCTTATTATCAGATGCGTGCAATAGGTCATAGAGCTCGTAAAGTTGCTCCAGGGGTATTTTTTCCACCCATTGGGCATCTGTCTTTTTATAGAATACCTGGTTGAGTATATATGCCACCCGTTCTTTGGCAGGCTGCACAGGCAATATTTTTGAAAACATCCTGTTTTTGATCTCACTTATAAAGCTTACATCATGCAAAATACCGGCATCGGTGAGGATTTGTTTAAACTTTCGTTCGCTGAAAAGCTGGCTTAGAAAGGCTTGGAGGTTTTTACGGATTTCAGCATGGTTTTTAAGCACAAAGAGCAACTCAACGAGTTCAACTTTATTCAGATTTTTCAAATGATCCGGACGAATAATAGCAACCAGGTCGGCAAGCAATTGCACCTTATCTTCCGCTTCTAACCACTGATTTCTATCATCAAAATAGGTGGTCAGAAACAGCGTAATACTTTCTTTTGACTTGGTTTTGAATAGCTGCATAGGCTGGTAAAAGTAGGCTTTTTTTATTTTTCTTTTGCAGTGGTCATGGCGAGATTATTAAATGATGATACAATTCCATTCATAAATGAACAGGGATTGAATCAACCTTCTTATTCGAACTGTTTGAAATACAACATATATATCCAGAAGCCGGCTGCATATGATAGTTGAAGAATCACCAGCTTATTTCATATTCTTTGCAATTGAGCGTTTCAACTTCGTTTATTGGCTATCCGGAAATTTTCCCGGATGCGCATAGGCTGGGTTGGTAAGGAATTTTTCATCACGCAAACTTTGTATAAAAGCTTTTAGGTCAGCCTTTTCATTTGCTGTGAGCTGCACACCGCCAGCCAACACATGGTGCATCAATGGATCGATTTCAGGCGACCACAACACATCATGTGAATAAAAATCAATTACTTCATCCAGGGTTTTGAAACGGCCATCGTGCATATAAGGGCCGGTCAATTCAATATTGCGCAGGGTGGGGGCCTTAAAGGCGCCAATATGCCTGGTGTTTCCTGTAATTGAATAACGATCCGACAAATTGGTAAATAAAGTGTCCTTGCCATTATTATAGTATAAGTGTGTGGTAAATAATGGATTGCCCGATCCGCCATGACAATGAAAACAATCAGCACCTTCTTCGGTAGTAAATAAAACCAGGCCGTTGAGCTCGCTGGCACTCAACTGTTCCTCGCCCCTGATAAAGCGGTCAAATTTGGAATCGGACGATACCAGCGAACGTACAAACTGGGCTATGGCACGCTCCATATTTTTAAAAGTAACGGTGCGGCTTCCAAATGCTTTCCAAAATAAGTCGGGATAACCTTCTATGTTTTGAAACATATTTTTTACTGTCGTGGTGTCGCTGAACAGCTCATCCTCAGCTTCCACGGCAACGCGCACAAAGTCTTCGAGATTTCGGAGGTTTGGATTTTCGTTGTCCTTGTAAATAAATCCATTCCAGCCATATCCTGTGTGATTCCACACCAGGTTGATCAAAGGCAACATTACGTTGTGGGTAGGTATGCCTGTAATACCATGTACATACCCCCCTTCGAAGATTGGATGGTCGATCCCGGCTTCAAAATTCTTGGCTTGTTTATGATAACAGGCACCATCCA
>CAYTUA010000401.1:0-7309 GCA_964440855.1 uncultured Lentimicrobiaceae bacterium | reverse complement strand
CACTCCAGTAGAGCCCAGAAAAACGAAGGAGCCTATTGGCCGGTTTACATCCTGCAAGCCTGCCCTGCTCCTGCGAATGGCATCCGCAACTGCCTCGATGGCTTCGTGCTGACCCACCACACGTTTATGAAGTTCATCCTCTAGCTTAAGCAGCTTCTCCCTTTCGCTCTGCAACATGCGGGCTACCGGAATACCGGTCCAGCGGGCTACTATCTCTGCTATTTCTTCGCTCCCTACTTCCTCATTAATCAGCGGATGTTCTCCCTGTACTTTGATAAGTTCCACTTTTGCTTTTTCAATTGCCGACTCAGCATCTCTAATTTTTCCATACCTAAGCTCAGCAACCCGACCAAAATCACCATCTCTTTCAGCTTTTTCTGCTTCAAGTCTGAATTCTTCAATGGCTTTTTTATGTTTTTGAATGTGATCAACAAGATCCTTCTCGGCCAACCACCTTGCTTTAATTTCGTTTCGACGGTCGGACAATTCGGCGAGCTCCCTGGATATAATTCCAAGTTTGTGTTCATCCTTTTCGCGTTTGATCGCTTCCCGTTCAATCTCAAGCTGCCGGATGCGTCTTTCAACCAATTCGAGCTCTTCCGGTAGCGAATTGATTTCCAATTTAAGGCGAGAAGCGGCCTCGTCAATCAAATCAATGGCTTTATCAGGTAAAAACCGGTCGGCAATATACCGCTGCGACAATTCAACTGCCGACACAATGGCTTCATCCAATATACGCACCTGGTGGTGGCTCTCGTAGCGTTCCTTCAAGCCACGCAAGATGGAAATGGCATCGGCCGTATCAGGCTCGTTAACCATTACAATCTGAAAACGCCGCTCCAGTGCCTTGTCCTTTTCAAAATACTTTTGATACTCCTTTAATGTTGTGGCACCCACAGCGCGCAATTCGCCGCGCGCCAAGGCCGGCTTTAAAATATTGGCTGCATCCATGGCGCCCTCACCTTTACCAGCCCCCACAAGCGTATGAATTTCATCAATAAAAAGCACTATTTCGCCGGCAGCAGCCACCACTTCGCGCACCACACTTTTCAAGCGTTCCTCAAACTCCCCTTTGTACATGGCCCCAGCCACCAAAGAGCCCATATCGAGCGAATAAATCAATTTACTTTTTAAGTTCTCAGGCACATCCCCATTGATGATGCGATGGGCTATTCCCTCGGCGATGGCTGTTTTGCCCACACCGGGTTCACCTATTAAAATGGGGTTATTCTTTGTACGCCTCGAAAGAATCTGCAAAACCCTGCGTATTTCCTCATCACGGCCAATAACAGGATCCAGTTTCCCTTCTTGAGCCAGCTTGTTCAGGTTTTTGGCATATCGGTTCAAAGCATCGTACTGTTGCTCTGCTGATTGACTGGTCACACCAGCCCCTTTACGTAACTGCACAATGGCCTCAAGCAGATCTTTTCGGTTGACATTTCTGTCCTTAAGCAATTGTGATGCTACTCCAGAAGTATCAAAAATTGCTAACAACAAATGTTCAATTGACACATAGCTGTCATTGAAAGTAGCAAGCAATCCGGTTGCCTTTTGAAGTGTTTTAGAAACCTCCGATGAAAAATACTGTTCTCCACCACTCACTTTTGGCATAGCAGCCATCATGCGGTCTAATTCCTGGATGAAGACATCAAGTTGTACCCCCAATTTTTGAAGAATGGCGGGAACAAGGTGATTATCTGCAAGGAACAAAGCCTTCAGTAAATGGACATTTTCAACAGCCTGATGCTGTTGGGCAGCAGCCACTTCCTGCGACTGCTGTATCGCCTCACGGGCTTTTATGGTAAATTGATTTAAGTTCATGGTAAACTGAGTTTTTAGCAAACACACATCAAAATTCCGGCCAAGTACCCTAAATTCCCATTATAGGATATTTTGTCACATTTTGGAAAATCTATGCTGGCAATTTGACTCAATTCCGCACAATTGACAACAAAATCACCTGTCAGGAGCTAAGCAATATTATAAATATTACTTTTGCCAGCTGTATAACAATCAGCATGCAAGTGGCGGAACTTGCAAATTAGTGTTAAAATACTAATTATCAATAAACTAATTAAGAGTCATGTCTAAATATATCAACTCAATCATAACAGGGACAGGCAGTTATATCCCGGAAAGAATCGTCAACAACGATGAATTCATCAATCAGGAATTTTTTGAAAAAGACAAGATTAAGATAGATAGCCCAGGAGAAGTCATTATAAACAAATTCAGTGACATCACGGGGATTTTCGAGCGTCGTTGGGCAAAACCCGAGCAGAACAATTCGGACATTGCTTATGAAGCTGCGAAGTTGGCTGTTGAAAATGCTGGTATTGACCCTGAAAGCATCGACCAGATTATTGTTGCACACAATTTTGGGGATGTAACATATGGCACTGTTCAATCGGATGCGGTGCCAAGCATTGCTTCACGTGTAAAACATAAATTGGGCATAAAAAACACAGCTTGTGTTCCCTACGACATACTATTTGGCTGTCCGGGTTGGATTCAGGGCATGATTCAAGCCGACTCCTTTATTCGCAGCGGACTGGCGAAAAGATGCCTGGTAATAGGTACCGAAACACTGTCGCGTGTGGTGGATATGTACGACCGCGATACC
The DNA here is from genome assembly GCA_964440855.1 of uncultured Lentimicrobiaceae bacterium. Classification (GTDB taxonomy): domain Bacteria; phylum Bacteroidota; class Bacteroidia; order Bacteroidales; family F082; genus CALAZZ01. Next base: position 4,686 of record CAYTUA010000401.1, on the reverse strand, counting down.
ATGATTTTTAGCGATGGTGCAGGAGCCGTTGTTCTCGAAGGAATTGAATCGGATGAAAAATCAGGCATTTTGGCCAGTTCCATGATGTCGCATACCATTGAAGAGGTCGATTATCTGTATATGGGTCAATCAAATTCACCGGAAAGCACCGATCATACACTTTATATCAAAATGTATGGACGAAAAATCTACGAATATTCCCTGTCGCATGTGCCTGCAGCTATGAAGGCTTCCATGGACAAAACAGATATCCCCATCTCAGAAGTAAAAAAAGTGCTGATACACCAGGCAAACGAAAAAATGGACGCTGCCATTGTTCAGCGGTTCTATCGCTTATATGGTATGCGGGCCGATATTGATAAAGTGATGCCAATGAACATTAAGACACTGGGGAATAGTTCTGTAGCAACGGTTCCAACGCTTTATGATATGATTCTTAAAGGGGAGTTACCCGGCCACAGCATCCAGAAAAATGATATTCTTGTGTTTGCCTCTGTAGGTGCAGGCATGAACATCAATTCCATTGTTTATAAGCAGAATTAAACCACTTGGGCATGAAACCAACTGTTGTGGTTATCGGCGCAAGCCCCAAGCCTGAGCGCTATGCCAATATGGCGATTCGCAGCCTGAATGCTCATGGTTTTGAGGTGATAGCAATAGGTATGCGGGAATCAAAGGCCGGATCCATCCAAATAACAACAGAGAAACCAGTTTCGGAGCAGTGCTATGCCGTTACCATGTATGTGGGGCCCGCCAAACAAGCTGCTTATTATGCATACATTTTGGAGCTTCGGCCACAAAAACTTATTTTCAACCCGGGAACTGAAAACACCGAACTTGAAAAAATAGCAGAAAAGGCAGGCATCGAAGTCGTGCACGATTGCACCCTTGTCATGCTTGGAAGTGGTACATTTTACTGATATACAATTTTTTAACTTATTAGAATAAGCTACAATTTTTTTCCTAATTTTGCGTTCATTAACCATTATCCAAACAGCAGGCATTGAATAAGATGCTGCACACACTTTGAACATGAACCTATCCTTGAATCGCTTTTTCAGCATAAAAATCCTAAAGCTGTTGTATATTAAATCCTTGTGGGTACTGATGATTTTTGTTCTTTACTCTGGTTTTACACAACATGCAAAATCGCAAATGATCGATTGCGAAATAAGTATTTTAGTCGATATGCCGGTTTGTAATGGGCAATTTGTGAGTTTAAGCGTTCCTGACAGCATCAATTATACCTATTTGTGGGAACCGGGAGGTCAAACTACAGCAAGCATTTTGGTTAGAGCCATCGAAACAACCTCTTACAGGGTGAGCGTCACAGACACAACAACAGGCGAAAATTGCCTGAGCCCTTTTTTCGAATTGGAAGTTAGGCCGCGCTCAATTGTGGAATTCGAGCAAATGCAGCTTACATGCACCAATGGGGATAACGACAATGGGAATACCGCCATGCTGCAGGCCTCAGCATCAGGCGAAGCCGAAAGCTACACCTATAGATGGCAAGTCAGGCCATTGCAAATAGCACCGGGCAACCCATCTCTGGCTATAGGCTTGAAAGCACATTTGTGGTATTATCTCGAAACGGAAGACAGTTTTGGATGCGTCCAGACCGACTCCGTTTATACCGAAGCTTATCCCAACCCCGATGTGCTGATCGAAGCCGATCCGGATACCGCCTATATTCAGAATCCCTATATTGATTTTTCATTTGAAAACCTCTCAGCAGGCGATATCGATATCACCGGGCATTTTTGGGAGTTCGGCGACGAAAGCCCTGGCTCTGATTTATTAATTCCCCGACATCTTTATTCCGAGGAAGGCGACTATACCGTTATCCTTAAAGTTTTTAATCCGCAAGGTTGCGACACCGTTTTTGCCAAAGAAGTGAAAGTGTTGCCCATCAAATTAAAAATACCAAATATTATTACGCCCAACGGGGATGGTATCAACGATTATTTTGTCATTACAGAAGCCCCACCAGGAGAGGAAGAAGAAGAGGAAAACACCATCAAAAGTCTCAATTTTGGCGGATCTAAACCGCTTTCGGCCTATTATCAGAAAACCAGCCTGGTGATTTTCAACCGGCAGGGCCGAAAAGTTTATGAATCCATAAATTACCAGAACGATTGGGATGGTGGCAACCTCAAAGACGGTGTATATTTTTATGTATTGCACTGCGAGGGCTTTAAAAGCGACGAGGTTTACAAAGGATCATTGACAATAATGGGTAGCAGGAATAATTAAACCCAGGCTCATATGCCCTTTACAAAAATTGTATCTTTGCCAAAACATGCACAAATTGACTTTAGATTTTATTAAACCCATGAGCCGCTTTTTCAATATCCCTTTTATTTCCTTGTTATTCGTGTTTTTTATTTCTGCTTGCAATGAGCCAGCCAAGCCTCTGGAAACTGATTTAATCAACAACCCCAAATCAGCTGGTGAATCAAACAAGCAGCAGAACACCCCTGCTATTGAATTCGCACGATTGGAGTACGATTTTGGCAGATTGATTCAGGGCGAAAAGGCCACTTATACTTTTAAATACAAAAATACCGGCACTGCTGATCTCATCCTAAGTAAAGTAAGCACCAGCTGCGGATGCACCGCCAGCAGTTTTACAACTACACCCGTTAAGCCTGGCGGAGAAGGAAAAGTTGAAATTGTGTTCGATAGCAATGGCCTCAGGGGCATTCAAAATAAAACCGTAACCGTATTGTCAAACACCAGCCCCAGCGCCACAGTGCTGCGGCTAAAGGCACAGGTTGCTTTACCTTAATCACTCAAAATCAAATAATTATATGAATATTTTAAGTTTACTCTTGTTCGGTCCACCTGCTGGAGGCGAAGGTGGCGAAGGTGGCGGGCTGATGTCCTTTTTGCCACTTATCCTGATTATGGTCGTGTTCTACTTTTTCTTCATCCGCCCGCAGATGAAGAAAGCCAAAGACCAACGCAAATACCGCGAAGCCCTCAAAAAAGGTGATAAAATAATCACCCTGGGCGGGATTCATGGCAAAGTGCTTGATGTAAAGGAGTCCACCGTTTTAATCGAAGTGGTTGACGGCAACAAACTCCTGATCGAAAAAAGCGCCGTTGTTATGGATAGTGCCCAGGTTGGTATGACTAAATAACAACCCATGCCGGCAGTTACCGGCCCCATTTTATGAACCCGGTCCGAAAAATCGTCAGTACGCTTGATCCGGCCAGAAAAAACCGAAACAGACTATCGGTCTTTCTGTTGTTTGTTTTTGTGTCAACCATTTTGTGGCTGCTGATCAAACTATCCGACAATTATAGCATGTCTTTTGATTTGCCGGTGACATTTGAAGATTTACCCAACGATAAATGGCTGGCCGAACAAACAGACCAAACCCTCAAGCTTACCATCAATAGCAGGGGGTTTGTCATTTTTCGTGCAACTTACCTCAGAAATGTAAGGCAGTTACCGGTTTCGCTCAAACTGATACCTTATCGCAAACGTAGCCAAAACGAGTATTATATCAATACAGCCAACTTACGTACCCTGGTGGCAGAGGCCTTTAATATCAATGATACGGAAATTGAGTTTGAAGAAACAGAATTGCAGTTTAAGCTGGATAACCTGGCACAGAAAAAGCTTGGTGTAATACCAAATTTAGCCATCAGCTACAAACAGCAATACAATGCAAGCGCATCCCCTATTATTGAACCTGACAGTGTTTGGGTATACGGCCCTGAGAACATGCTGGACACCATGCAAGCCATCCCTACCCGTCAGTTGCAGTTAAAAGATGTTGCGCAGAACGTAAACCAGCGCCTGGCTTTGGCTTTCGACAAACAGCAAATCAGCTTGCAACCCGAGGAAGTAAATCTCAGGATAGCTGTGGACCGCTTCACCGAAGCATCCTTTACCATTCCTATCCAAATACCTGATCAATTACAGCTCAAAACATTTCCTGACCAGGTACAGGTAAATTTCATGGTAAGCCTGTCTGATTTCAGTGTGGTTGAAGCCACACAATTTCAGGTGAAGCTTGACACAACAGGTATGGCCCTGAATGTAAATGCCCTGAAACTGACGCTTACACAAAGCCCCCCGATAGCCAGAAATATTACGATGAGCCCAGAATCAGTTGAATATATAAGAATAAAACAATGATAAAAGTTGGTATCACCGGTAGCATTGGCAGCGGCAAAACCTTGGTTTGCGACATCTTTAAACAACTCGGCGTTCCTGTATTTAATGCCGACAAAGAAGCCAAAATGATTTTTGGCGAAACCGAAATCGTCCGGCAAATGACCGAACGTTTTGGTGAAGAGATTTATGTGGACAAAGGCATGATAGACCGCAAGCTGCTTGCGTCAAAATTATTTGGAAATCAGCCAGCCATTGATTTTGTGAATGGGCTGGTTCATCCGGCCGTAAGAATGAAATTTGAAAAATGGTCAGCCACTGTTGCCGATGCTGACTACTTGCTTTATGAAGCTGCCATCATTTTTGAAACAGGCTATTACAAGCAGCTCAACGCAACCATTTTGGTGACAGCGCCCGAGAAACTGCGCTTAAAGCGCGTTACCGAGCGCGATCAGGTGGACGAAGAAGCCGTAATGAAACGCATGGAGCACCAATGGCCCGACGAAAAGAAAATCCCCCTGGCCGACTATGTGATCAACAACGATGGCAACAACCAC
>CAYTUA010000400.1:0-5470 GCA_964440855.1 uncultured Lentimicrobiaceae bacterium | reverse complement strand
TCCAAAACAACAATTTACCGACTAGTCATATGAACTATATACACTTTTCACCCTATTTTCCGCCCAATTTTGCCCATTTCAGCAGGGCCTTGAAGGAGGCCGGCGCCACTGTGCTTGGCTTGGGCGACAGCCCTTTTGATGAGTTGAAGCCCGATTTAAAGGAATGGTTAACTGAGTATTATCGGGTGGATGATATGCACAATTACGATGTGCTTGTAAAAGCAATGGGCTATTTTACCCATAAATATGGTAAGATTGATGGCATCGATTCACACAATGAATACTGGCTTGAAACGGAAGCCAAATTGCGCACCGACTTCAATATAGCTGGCCTTAAAGCTCATGAGCTAGGCCCTATCAAGAAAAAGTCGGAAATGAAAAAGGTTTTCCAAAAGGCCGGGGTTGAAGTTGCGCGTGGCAAAGTGTTGAAAAACCTGCAAGACGCCATAGCGTTTGTAAATGAAGTAGGATATCCGGTGGTAGCCAAACCCAACTCCGGCGTAGGTGCCAATGGTACGTTTAAGATAAAAAGTCATGCCGAACTCGAGCATTTTTATGCCAATCCTCCCGAAACAGATTACATTTTCGAAGAGTTCATCTCAGGGGTGCTGATTTCTTTTGATGGACTTGTTGGACAACAAGGGCAGCTATTATTCAGTAACTCACTGGAGAATGAGCGCGGTGTCATGGAAGTAGTGCATGAGGACGCACATATTTATTTATATACACAGCGAGAAATTGACAAAGATGTAGAAGAAGAAGGCCTGAAAATTTTGAAAGCTTTCGATGTTAAAGGGAGGTTTTTCCACTTTGAGTTTTTCCGCGAACATCAGACAGGCCGATTGGTTGCCGTTGAAGTGAATATGAGGCCTCCCGGAGGTCTTATCATTGATATGTTCAATTTTGCCTGCGAGTTTGATATTTTCCGCATTTGGGCTGATGTGGTGGTGAATAATAAGCAAAGCCTTGAATACGAGCGCAAATATTTTATTTGTTTTGTCAGTCGTAAGGATAAGTATGATTATGCGCTCAGCCATGAACAGGTGGTTGCTCAATTTGGCGACCAATTGGCGTTTCATGCTCCAGTAGAGAAAGTGTTCTCCGGTGCTATGGGCAATTATGTTTACCTTATCAGGAGTGAAACAAAGGCTGCTATGTTTGAAGTGCAAAAGGCCATCCACCAATTAAAATAACCCAAAAATATGCATACCGAATACCACAAATGGTTCTCCGAGCGTCTGCAGTGCGATATGGAGCTTAAAGTTTACGGGCACTATGGAAAACCCGTCCTGATTTTTCCAACACAAGGCGGCCGCTATCACGAGTCGGAGGATTATGGCATTATTGGTGTGCTTGAGCCTTTTATTAATGGAGGAAAAATAAAGGTGGTAGCCCCCGATAGTATCGATTATGAAGCATGGGCACATCCTTCGGCTGATGTGAACCACCGAGCGTATTGGGCGAGTCAATACGAAGGCTATATCACCCATGAGGTGGTCCCCTTTATCAGCGTAAACTGCAATAATAACGATATCAGGATTGTAGCTACAGGATTTAGTATGGGGGCCTATCATGCGGCCAATTTCTTTTTTAAGCATCCTTATGTTTTTGATAAGGTAATCGCCATCAGCGGCATGTATGATTTGAAGCCATTGTTGGGAGAATTTAATGACGATGCCATTTATTATAATTCGCCACTTTTCTATCTGCGAAATCTTGAAGACCATCATGTGTTGGAGCAATTGCGTCAAAATCAAATCATCATTGCTACAGGTCAGGGACTTTGGGAAGAGGATGCCATTGCTGATACCCATGAGATAAAGTCTGTTTTGGAACAAAAATCTATCCCGGCTCAAATTGATTTCTGGGGCCATGATGTGGACCACGATTGGGTGTGGTGGCGCAAGATGTTGCCGCATTATATAGGTATAATAGGGGTCTAGTATTCTGCTGTTGAGATAATAAAAGCTATAATGTTCTTGGTTTTTGAACCATTAAGCAATGAAGGTTCATAAGAGATGTTAATTGTTCATTCTTAATGCCTTAATTGTAGAAATGTTATCCTGTAGCATTCAGAAGTCAAGTAGCTTAAGGTGTCATTCATAACTGTGTTTGTGCTGTATTGTCAATTATTTTTTATTGAATATTAGGTAGTTAAAGAGCATGATGTGTTAATGGTTTTTTTTATAAGCAATTAATTGATATTATTGCAACCTTTTACCAACCAAAACACATTGCATGGGGAAGCCTCTTTACTATCGCCTTCAGGCTGATAACCTGGCCCTTCTTTTCCAGAAAGCAGCTGAAACCTTTGAAGAGATGCCAGCCTTCGCTATTCGCGAAAGCGCACTAAAGTGGAAACCAGTTTCGTATCGGGAGCTTTACGAACAAGGACTCAACCTTGCCACCGGCTTTATTGAGCTTGGCGTTGGTGCCCGCGATCACGTGGGCCTTTTCAGCGACAACCGTTTCGAATGGATATTGACTGACTATGCCGTACAATTGTGTGGTGCTGCAGATGTGCCGAGGGGCAGGGACTTGTCAATTACGGAATTGGCCTATATTATTGAGCATTCAGGCATGAAGGTGGTGTGTGTTGAAAACAACGCACTGCTTAAAAAGGTAGAGCAGTTAAAGGACCGATTGCCCAATCTGCAGCAAATAGTTTTGCTTGATTCAAACACAGAGCCATCGGCAGGTGCAAGGAGCTTAATGGATATTTGTGAGATGGGTGCAAAACTCAGAGAGGCAGGCGATAAGCGTGTTGAGGAAAGAATCGCGGGAATTCTTGCCGATGATTTATTCACCCTGATTTATACCTCCGGAACCACAGGCACACCTAAAGGTGTAATGCTCACCCATGCCAATATGATGTCGCAAATCAGAAACCTGCCGGGTCAGCATAATTGCAATGACAGGGTTTTGTCGGTGCTTCCCATTTGGCACATATTTGAGCGATTAATAGAAATGTATACCATCAGCTTTGGAGGCTGTACCTATTATTCTTCTATTCAAACCCTTGGAGATGATATGCGAAATGTGGAGCCTACTTTTATGGCTTCAGCACCAAGACTTTGGGAAAAACTGCATGAAAAAATCATAAAGAATATCAAGGCATCACATTGGATGCGCCAAATACTGTTTCATATTGCTTATTTTCTTGCCAGGCAATATAAAAACTCCGAATATTATTTAACCAATAAATACCTCAGGTTAAAGTATATACCTGCATGGATCAGGGCTATGTTGATGCCCTTGCATGCCTTGCGTTGGCTGATCGTAATGCCCTGGTATGGTTTTTTTAATGCTGCTGTGCTCGAACGCATCAGGTTGGGGGCAGGCGGGTCGCTCAAAGTAACTATATCCGGGGGCGGTGCATTGCCTCTGCATATCGACAGGTTCTTCAATTATGTGGGTATCCCTGTACTTGAAGGCTACGGTATGACCGAAACAACCCCCGTAATTGCCGTGCGGCCCAAGCACAACCTTATAGTGGCGACAGTTGGTCCTCCCATTCCCGAAACAGAAGTGCGGATTATCGACAATCAAAATGGGGAAATTCTTTTCCCTAATATGGCCTATCCGCACAATGGCAGGGGTCAACGCGGAGAAATATGGGTGAGGGGTCCACAAATCATGAAAGGATACTATAAGGATCAGGAACTAACTGACAGCACCATCATAAACGGTTGGTTGAAGACCGGTGACCTTGGTGTGATTACGCATAACAATTGTCTGAAAATTTTGGGCCGCTCAAAAGCCACCATCGTATTGTCGAGTGGTGAAAATGTTGAGCCTGAGCCCATAGAAATGAGCTTGCAGCAGAGTAATTATATTGAAAACTGCATGGTAGTAGGGCAAGACAAAAAGTATTTATGCGTATTGGTTGTTCCCTCCTTGCTTGATTACAGGCAGGCGGGATTCAATGAACGCACACTTGAAGATCTGGCGCAAAATGATATTGCCCGAAAAATCATCAAAACCGAAATCCGAAGGATTGTATCTGCTGCCAATGGCTTCAAAAAATACGAGCAGATTTATGATTTCATTTTGCTAACCGAACATTTTCAGGTAGGGGAGGAGCTCACCAATTTATTCAAGATTAAACGCCATATAGTTCATACTAAATACGCAGACAAAATTGCAGCCCTTTTTGAATCTGAAAAAGTAAAATCAAAAAAGTAAAGTCATGGAATTCAACACACAATTACTATACAACCATGATCAGATATTGCTCGCATTGATGATCTTTGTCATCATGTTGGGCATGGGTTCAAGCCTGACAACAGATGATTTCAGGGCTGTTTTCCGAAAACCACGTGGTGTTCTTATAGGATTCATCTCCCAGTTTGGTCTGATGCCCCTCATCGCTTTTACAATTGCCACAGTTTTTAATTTGCACCCGGCTTTTGCCATATCCCTTATACTAATAGGTTGTTTGCCGGGTGGGACCACATCCAATATGTTTACTTATTTCTCAAGAGGGTCGGTAGCACTGAGTATTTCAATGACTACAGCTTCCACAGTTTTGGCTATTTTTATGATGCCAATATTACTCAAGCTATATACCATTGGGTTTACCAATCAGATTACTGAGGCCATGCAGGCTGCAGGATCGGATGCCGAGTTTGTGATTCCTACAAAAAATATCATTACTTCTTTAATTATGGTACTTGTGCCGGTTGGCATAGGGATGTTTATCAAAAGTAAATGGCCTGACTGGGCAAAAACAGCTGAAGATACAGCTGGTTTTATGGGAATTATTGTAGTTCTGTATTTGGTGGGCACTGCCTTTATCAGGCATGCTGGCTTACTTGTTCAAACCCCTGTTGAAGTGTATGTTGCGGCCATTTCAGTTGGGCTAATCGGTTTTTTCTTTGGTTACTATTTTTCTCGCTTGTTAGGTGTACCGCCTATTTTTCAGCGAGCAGTTTCCCTTGAAACCGGCATACAAAATGGCCCCTTGGCTTTTGCTGTAATATTGCTGAGCTTTGTTGATCCCGTTCAAAGTCAAATGATATGGCTGGCCATTTTGTATTCAACCTTCATTGTAATCAGCTCTTCCATTGTTACACTGTGGTATAGGAAAATAGGGGCATACGATTATGATATCTATCGCAATACTGTAATTCATAACCGCCTTTTTGGCGAGAATTTTGTTACCCAATATCCACCTGGATTTTTACCAAAGCGGGTTTTGAAAGACCCAAGTCAGGGCAATTCGCCAAGTCAGCGGAGGGTTTAAGGAAGCATTTTTTAAAAAAATAAAAGGGGTTTTAGACTTAATCCGTCTATTTCATTTTCATAATGGCAAGTGTTTTTTTTGAATCACATAAGAGAAATTAAGGTTCAAAAAGTGTCAATGCTGTCATTTTTTTGCTGCTTCCACCTCCCCGAAAACCCGCATAAAATTTCCAGACCAGATTTTCGTAATATCATTTTCAGAATATCCTCGCCGGAGCAATTCGAT
>CAYTUA010000399.1:0-2959 GCA_964440855.1 uncultured Lentimicrobiaceae bacterium | reverse complement strand
CATGAGTTATCTGCCAATCAGGACAGCATATTTGTTACCATGCTGCTCAAAGCTGATGCCCCGGTAACTGGCAATTTGGTAGCTCATATCGCGGTTATTGAAAAACACATCCACTTTGTCAACCCTCCGGGCACCAATGGCGAACGTGATTTTTACAACATCATGAAAGCCTTGCTGCCCAGCAGAAACGGCACCTCCTTGCCCGATTTTGAGGGCTATGAGTACATGATCATTGAGGCTGCCTGGGAATTGCAAAATGTGTACGAAATTGATGAGCTGGGTGTTGTAGCATTTATTCAGGACAATGATAACAAACATGTTCATCAGGCTGCTAAAAGCAGCACCGATCCCATCATTCCTTTCTTTGAAAATGATGCCACCATCAGCCGCGTTTACGACTACACCAAATCAAGCTGCAACGGACTGACAAGCGCGAAAGCCGTTTTAAAAAATCACGGCAGCCAGGCTTTGACCAGTGCGCATATTGTAGCCAGCATCAATGGCGAAGAGTTGTATTCGGAGGAATGGACCGGCAATCTAGGATTTCTTGAAAGTGCTGTTATCGATCTGGGTGAAATGGCCTTTGGGGTTGAAGCCAGCAACGCACTTGTTGTGGAAATTGTTGAAACCAATGGCGGTGCCGATGATTATCCGGATAATATAAGCCAATCGGTGGCAATAGCAAGTGCCGAAAATGCAACAGGTGTTGTTAAGTTATTCATCCTGCTCGACAGCAAACCCGAAGAAACCACCTGGGAATTAATCAATACCAATACTGGTGAAGTGGTGCAAACAGGAGGCCCCTATTCCTCGCCTGGTGCGGTAACCATTCCGATGGAAGTTAGCGACAACAACTGTTATGAGTTTATCATTTATGATGCCGGTGGTGATGGTATCTGCTGCGGACACGGAACAGGATATTACGGCATGCTCCACGACAACCAACCCATGTTTACGGGCAGCTTTTTCGGCGATGTAGAGCGCTATCAGTTTGGATTTGGATTGGTCGGTATTGATGAAGTTGCAACTGAATCATCCATTCAAATTAACCCCAATCCTGCCAGCAATCAGGCCACTATTCAGCTTGAATTGCAAAAAGCCACTATGGTACAAATCAGCATGACTGACCTTACAGGGAGTGAAATAAACAGCATAGATTATGGAAAAATGAATGCCGGCACTTACCAACTCACTGATTGGTTTGTTCAAGTGCCAAAAGGTGTTTATCTTATAACTATTCAAGAAGGAGAAAACAAAACAACACGGAAACTCATTGTACAATAGTCATGTATATGTTTGGCCTTGTCAGATGATTAAATATACTGGTGGTATTTTCTTGGATGAGGGAATCCAGTATCTAAGAAAATACCACCATAAATCGAAAACAAGAAATTCCATATAAAAGAATTATTCCAAATTCAGGAAGTTTTAATTTTTTTATAACTCTGATTATTAGCACTTTTTTGTAGGCATAGTTTTTGTTTCCGTTGATTGAACATACAAATCAAAAAAAACAATATGAAAACAAAAACATTTTATCTCTTAGTGATTGTATTCATGATTGGCAGTGCAGCTTGTCGCAAGAATAACAACGAACCGGAAAATCCGGAAATAGGTATGGACAAGCTGGACATTCCAGCTGCATTTAATTGGTCAACCACCAAAGATGTGCAATTCAAGATAACAGCACTGGATAATATTGATCAGCCCATAAAGGGTGCCAAATTTTTTATTTATACCAAGAACCCCGAAGAAAATGGCCGATTGATTGTGAGTGGCCTCACCAACGAAAACGGCGAGTATATGATCGAATACCAGGTTCCGTCCTACTACCAGAACCTTTATGTTACAACCGATTATATTGGATTGCCCAATGCGCGCGAAGTAGCCATTGGCCCCACAGGTTTTGATGTGGTATTTGGTGGGAGGCAAATTGCAGCCACCATGAAAACAATCATGGCCCTACGGGCAACCAATTCTACCTTTAAGTTTCTGGGCTCCTACAACAATCAGGGTGTACCAGATTACCTGGAGCCAGAAGACGACCCCATCACAGCTGAGTTTTTAGACGATATCAATACTACCCTTCCGGAGCGCGTTTCATTGCCCGTTTCACATCCTGAATTCTTCAGTGAGGTTTACGACCACAATATTCGACTGGTTGAAACCTGTGATGTGTGGGTGACATTCGTAAGTGAAGGAGCCACTTACAAAAATGTGCTGGGTTTTCATACCTACCCTACCGGAAATCCGCCACAAGCAGTGAATGATGTAGATACAATAACGATTATTTTTCCTAATGCATCCCTTTCGGGAAGCGGTGGCGGACTATTGCCCGGCAATAAAGTTCTTTTGGGCCGCTATAATGCGAATACAACCATAGGTTTTGTTTTGTTGGCAGATGGATGGAAAAACAATGAAGTGACCAATGGCAACTGGAAAATATTTTCAACCAAACACCTGAACAGGCCAAGCCAACCCGAATTAAAACAACATACCGTTTTATTACGTGACCCAGGCCGCGAACTATTCTTGCTTGGTATTGAGGATATTGAGCGCAGCCGTAGTAGTTGTGACCATGATTTCAATGATGCCATTTTTTATGTAACCGCCAATCCGGTGCAAGCGGTTGACCCTACCGGATTGCCCGTTTTGGACTATGTTGGTCAAGATTCAGATGGGGATGGAGTGCCCGATCATTTTGACGATTACCCGAATGACCCGGAAAAAGCATTTAACAATTTCTTCTTCAATGAAGGTAATTTTGGCACGCTTGCCTTTGAAGACCTGTGGCCCTATCGGGGCGATTATGATTTTAATGACGCAGTGATTGATTATAATTTTAATCAAATTACCAACGGAAATAACCAGGTGGTTGAGTTAAAAGCCACCTTCATTTTGCGCGCTCATGGTGCCTTCTATGAAAATGGTTTTGGTTTTGAGATGCCGATTGATCCTG
>CAYTUA010000398.1:0-2847 GCA_964440855.1 uncultured Lentimicrobiaceae bacterium | reverse complement strand
TGGGCAAGGCGAGAAAGCTGCCCGGTGGTTTCTTTTGTGGTTCAGGCAGCTCAAAAAGATAGAAACCAAAACTACACAAAAAGCAATCCTCATGCTGCGATTGCTGTGTTTCGCAGGCATGGTCGCAGGCACAAGCATGATGAAGCAGCCTGTGCACATCCTGAAATCCGTGGGGCCAGCCAAAGGCTATCAACATCACCCATGTCAGTAGGTTTATTTTCCGCTTATTTCCCATTTTTCAATTGGGTTTTAAACGGTATGTTTAGGCTGAGTTGCACATTTCTGCCGGCTTCTGGCAAGCCGATTTGGCGGTAATAACTTAAATGGTTCCAATACACTGTGTTGAGTAAATTCTGCACCTTCAATTGGATGCCCACATAAGTGTCGGCAACAATCAGTTTGGTAGATAATCCAATATTCAGCAGGCTGTAACCGGGTGTTTTATCCTCGTTGCGGGCGTTGCGGTTTTGGGGGGCTGCATAGCGCATCTCAATAAATAAACTGCTTTGATGCATGCTCTTCCAATAATCAGGCAAAGCGTATTTCATACCTGCCAAAAGCCCCAAAGGAGGCGTTAGCGGAATGGCATATTTGCCATCAGTGGCCATTACATATTCGGCACTCAGCCTGGCAGAAAAGCCGCTGCCAAATGCATAATCAAGCATCAGCTCGCCTCCGGCACGCCATGCGGGCGATTGCACATACGCAAATACCTGTCCCACACCTGACTCAGTCACCGTACTGCCATCAGGCAAGGAATAACTGCCGGTGGGATTCAGGTAAATGAAATTGGGGAAATAGCTGAAGAATGGACCAACAGCAAGCTGCATTTTACCGGCATCATATTCCAGGCCCACATCAAACTGATAGGCTTTTTCAGAGTCAATATTTATGTTGCCTAATTCATAGCGAAACGAGCCATGATGAACGCCGTTGGCACCCAGTTCGGCTGCATTGGGTACCCTGAAGCTTTTGGCGGCATTTATTTTTAGTTTTAAAGGGGCTGATAGGGCATATGTCATTCCCAACGCCCAACTAAAATCATGGTATAAGCCGCTGAAGTCAGGAGCTTTCAGTTGTTGGGTGTAGGGTGAAATATAGGGCATGATTTGCATACGTCCCCAGTCGTAGCGCAAACCCCCGCTCAGATTGACCCTTGCGCTGAGATCCATAGATTTATAGAAAAACAGGCCGGCCAGACTTCTATTATAGGCAGGCAACAGAAACATATAACCCCCGATATCATTGTTTTGATGCTGAATACTTAATCCAAGTTCAGATCGGTTGGCAGTTTCACCAAATTTCAATCGGGCTTCTCCCGAATATGTATCCAGCAGCCAATCCAACTCCAGCTCGCTGTCCTTTTCCGGTGGCAACTGATTGGGATAATGCGTATGAAATCGTGACCATTCCTGCCTGTGGTTGCGTTGCAAGGCCAGTTCCACATCCAGCATAAAATGTCTGAAATCAATTAAAGCCTGTGTGTTGACCTTTAAATGGTTCACTTGTTGGAAAGGCAAGTCAGGCTTTCTGCTTATTGGGGTTGTTTGCAGTTCTTCCAGGTCAGGGATGCCATGGGCGCCCAGAAAAAATCCGGTTTTATTGCTTAGATTGCTCAAGGAGACTGACACTTTTCCCCATGGTCGCAGCAGACCATTGGTAAGGTGGATATTTCTTTACTGACCGCCGCTGTTCAACACCATGCCATCCTGCAAGGGAAACCGGTAGCTGTTGTAAACGAATTCATTTGCCGGCACACGATACACCCCAAAATCGCTGATGGTAAAGCGAATGTTGTTGAAATAGGATGCTTTCCGCATACGAATCATCGCGGAGGCTGCCAGCAAGTCATTTACCGTGCGGCCCGTCAAACTGAGGTTTGTTTCCAGGCTGTTGTTGGGAGCTATGGCAGGGGGCAGAATACGCAAGACACCACCAATGGCCTCGGAGCCATAACGCAAGGAGGCCGGACCTTTCACAATCTCCACTTGCTCCACGGCATATTGGTCTATCTCGAGGCCATGATCGGCACCCCATTGCTGTCCCTCTATCTTGGTGTTGTTTTCGGCAACCACCACGCGGTTGAAACCCAGCCCCCGTATGATTGGCTTGGAGCCTCCCTGTCCGATTTCCATGGCTTGAAATCCGGGTAGGTTTTCGAGGGTTTTTACCAAGCTGTGGTCGCGGTTTTCGTCCATTTGTTTGCGGTTGGCCACCACCACTGCTTCCGGGCCATCCTCCGCGCTGTAGCTACTTTTTTTGCCTTGAACCACCACCTCATCAAGCGGATATTGTTCGGGTTCCATCACCACCACAATGGTTTGATGCTCCTCCTTGAGCTCCACTTTGTATGGATGTATGCATTTGTATCCCAGATAACTCACATGCAATCGGTACGTTCCGGGCAGCAAGCCGGTAAATTCAAAACCTCCGTCGTCGGCGGTCAGCTGCACCTGTTTGTTTTCGTGGTTGTAAACATAAGCACCAACGATGGGCTGGCTGTTGTGGTCCACAACATGGCCATTGAGGTTGTAAACTGCCTGAGCGGTAAGTATATAAGGTGACAAAAGGAGGATGCATAGCAGCAAGAGGGCTTTGCCGCTTTTCAGCGGTTTTTTACCGGATTCACTGGGTGCACCATACAATTTACGAGCGGACATACTAATTTGCAACTAATAACTATTTGCACAAAAACATTAAATGCAATGATGTTGCAAAAATAGAAAAAACTACAATGTTTGGGGTTGATGATTGAAAATTTTTGTGGGGGCCTAGTGGCTAAGTTGCCGTCTACGCGATTACCCACTTTGTTAACTGTCAAGTATATTTGTGATTTCAGCTATAAAT
>CAYTUA010000397.1:0-2904 GCA_964440855.1 uncultured Lentimicrobiaceae bacterium | reverse complement strand
CCGGTGGACGACTATGTGGCCAATATCATTCAGGCCCAGCTCCTCTTTCTCGAATCGGTTGATTCAAAGCGTGATATTCAGATTTACCTGAATACACCCGGCGGTTCGGTATATGCCGGTCTCGGCATTTACGACACCATGCAATACATTGCCCCCGATGTTTCTACTATTTGCACCGGCATTGCGGCCTCTATGGGAGCTGTTTTGTTATGTGCCGGCGAAAAAGGCAAGCGCACAGCTCTGAAACACAGTCGTATATTGATTCACCAGCCCATGGGAGGTGCCCAGGGACAAGCTTCTGACATTGAAATCACGGCACGCGAAATTCAAAAGTTGAAAAAGGAGCTTTACGAAATCATTGCCCATCACAGTGGTCAGAAATACCGGAAAATATGGGCCGATTCCGACCGCGATTATTGGATGACAGCCGAAGAAGCAAAAGCCTATGGTATGATTGATGAGGTTTTGGTTAAAAACAAATCCTAATTATAGTACAATATGGCAAAGAAAACAGAGAGCTGTTCATTTTGTGGCCGCCCACGGCATGAAACCAATTTGCTGGTAAGTGGGATTGACGCCCAGATTTGTGACAGCTGTATTCTTCAGGCCCAGATTATCATGGATGAAGAGCAGCTGAACTCTGGCAAAAAGCCTTTGCCTGATTTCAAGGTACTCAAGCCCATGGAGATTAAGAACTTCCTGGACCAGTATGTGATTGGGCAGGATGAAGCCAAAAAGGTACTTTCTGTTGCTGTTTACAACCACTACAAACGGGTGAATCAACCATCAAAAAAGGATGATGTAGAGATTGAGAAGTCGAATATTATCCTGGTAGGCGAAACGGGCACCGGCAAAACATTGCTTGCCCGCACCATTGCCCGCATGCTGCATGTTCCCTTTGCCATTGCCGACGCCACTGTACTTACCGAGGCCGGCTATGTGGGCGAAGATGTGGAGAGTATTCTTTCGCGGCTGTTGCAAGCGGCTGATTTTGATGTAAAAGCAGCTGAAAGGGGCATTGTTTTTATTGATGAAATTGATAAGATTGCCCGCAAGAGTGACAATCCGAGTATTACACGCGACGTTTCGGGCGAAGGAGTGCAGCAGGCTTTGCTGAAACTGTTGGAAGGAGCTGTTGTAAGTGTTCCCCCGCAAGGTGGTCGCAAGCATCCTGAGCAGAAAATGATTCAGGTTGATACCAAAAACATCCTGTTTATGGCCGGAGGTGCTTTTGATGGCATTGAACGGATCATTGCCGCCCGCAATCGCACCAATATGATTGGTTATGGAAGCAGCAGCAAAGATTTTGTTGACAAAGACAACTTGCTTCAGTACATCGCCCACGCCGACCTGAAGAAATTTGGCCTGATTCCGGAAATTGTCGGAAGGCTGCCTGTATTGTCTTATCTCGATCCTTTGAACGAAGAAATATTGAAACGCATTCTTACCGATCCCAAAAATGCCCTGGTAAAGCAGTTTCATAAGCTTTTCGAAATGGATAAGGTCAAGCTGGTTATTGAAGATGAGGTGCTCGATTTTATTGTTGAGCAATCTATTTCATATAAGCTGGGCGCCAGGGGGTTGCGGTCTATTTTAGAGGCTATCCTGACTGACGATATGTTTGAAGTTCCTTCCAAAAAAGGCATTAAGGAACTAAGGATTACGGCCGAATATGCCAAATCGAAATTCAATAAGGCTGCTTTGGCCAGGCTCAAGGTTGCCTGATGAAATCTTTATTTGGCATAATTGTTGAATGCTTGTCTGGCATGAAACTTTTGCTGTTCACCATCATTATTTTTCATACGCTTGCCCTTGGAATTTCCAGGGCGCAGGAACCATATAATCCCGACAGTTTGATTACTGTTGCAGCCACTGTAATTGACGGCGATACCTTGTACATTGTTGACTTGCCCGAGGTAGAGGTAATTTCTTTGCCCTGGCCCGAAAATCGCCGGCAAAGGTTGCGGCTGACACGTACCATCAATCATGTAAAAATTGCGTATCCCTATGCCAAGCTGGCTGGCATGAAATTGCGCGAGTATGAGGAAGTGCTTTTGGCCGCTTCTTCTGAACAGGAACGCAAAAGAATAATGAAACAAGCTGAAAAGGAGCTCAATGAACAATTTGGTGATGACTTGCGCAACCTCACATTTACACAGGGAAAAATACTTATCAAACTCATCGACCGCGAAACGGGTGAAACATCCTACGATTTGGTTAAGGAACTGCGGGGTTCATTCACAGCCTTTTTTTACCAGGCTTTCGCACGTATCTGGGGATTTAACCTGAGGGATGATTACGATCCGGAAGGAGAAGATGAGCTGATCGAACAAATCGTGCAGCTTATTGAAAAGGGGCAACTTTAAACATCTTTGGTTTAGCCAAGTAATAGAAGCTTTTCACATAAAGGATTTGCTGGAACAATATCTTAACAAAGCTTGTAAAATACCAACATCCTATTTTCCGCGCCCTTGAAGCACAATATTTATGGTGTAAATCAAGATTTTAAGGTCCATGGCAATCGACATATTCTCGATGTATAGAATGTCGTATTTCAGGCGTTCGATCATTTCGTCCACATCAGAGGCATATCCAAACTTAACCTGTCCCCAGGAAGTAATGCCCGGTTTCACCTTGAGCAACAGCCTGTAATGGGGTGCCCTTTTTACAATCTGGTCAATATAGTATTGCCTTTCGGGGCGTGGACCTACGAGCGACATATCACCTTTTAAAACAGTGTAGAATTGTGGGATTTCGTCGAGTCTTACTTTGCGGATAAATTTGCCAAAAGGCGTAATGCGTGGGTCGTCGTCGCTTGAAAGCTGCGGCCCCATTTTCTCGGCATCGGAATACATGCTCCTGAACTTATGCATTTTAAACGACTTGCCTCTGATGCCAACCCTT
>CAYTUA010000396.1:0-4901 GCA_964440855.1 uncultured Lentimicrobiaceae bacterium | reverse complement strand
AATTCCAGACGATTTTAAATACCTGGCCATGATCGAAAGCAGCCTGACCAATGCCCGTTCACCTGCCGGGGCAGTTGGTTTTTGGCAGTTTCTTGAAGGTACGGCCAAGGATTATGGATTGGAAGTAAGCAAAGATGTGGATGAGCGTTATCATTTGGAAATAGCTACAGCTGCTGCCTGCCGTTATCTGCTAAAATCATATGAAAGATACAATGACTGGGCCCTTGTGGCTGCAGCATACAATGCCGGAAACAGACGAATCAGTAATTTTATGGAAGATCAGATGGCCGATTCCTATTTTGATCTGCTTATGGCAGAAGAAACAGAACGCTATCTTTTTAGAATATTAGCCGTAAAGTTGATACATCAAGACCCGGAGCGTTTTGGTTTTTATCCCGAACTCGAAAAGCTTTATCCATCGCTTGCATTTAAGCCATTGCTGATTACCCAATCAGTGGATAATTGGGCTGAATTTTCTCAGGCACATGGTATTTCATACAAATTGCTGAAAATGTACAATCCCTGGTTGCGCTCTAACCAACTAAAAGTGAGAAGGGGCAAGGAGTATGTAATCAAAATGCCGGTTGAACCCTTCAGCTTGACGCATAAAGAATTGATGAGGCGTTACGGAAAGTTGGAAGATTTTACAAATAATTAGCTTGGATTTATAGCGAAAGGAATCATCTCAAAGCAAAAGCGTTAATTTTGCGCAGTTTCATCTTTGAGTGATATTTTTAATACCTAAAACTTGCTCCGCTATTTTTACCTAAACAAAAGAGAAGAGATCTGATGCCTAATAATTTTGACCCTGTAACCAATGGCAGCCCTGCCGAAGACAAATACCTGGAAATACTTGGGGCAAGGGTGCACAACCTCAAAAATATTGACCTGCGCATCCCCCGGAATGAGTTGGTGGTGATAACCGGATTGAGTGGTAGCGGTAAAACATCACTGGCCTTTGATACCATTTATGCTGAGGGCCAGCGCCGATATATGGAATCATTTTCGGCCTATGCCAGGCAGTTTATCGGCAATATGGAACGGCCCGATGTGGATAAAATTACCGGATTGAGCCCCGTTATTTCCATCGAACAGAAATCGGTGAACCGCAATCCCCGCTCAACAGTTGGCACCATAACAGAAATTTACGACTTCCTGCGCTTGCTTTATGCCCGCACAGCCGAAGCTTTCTCGTACGAATCGGGTGAAAAAATGGTACGCTACTCCGAAGAGCAAATCACGGCACTAATACTAAGCCAGTTTGAAAATAAGCGCATCACCATACTCGCACCCATTGTTCGTGGGCGTAAAGGGCATTACCGGGAGTTGTTTGAACAAATCAGGCAACCCGGATTTGTAAAGGTGCGGGTGGATGGCGAAATCCGTGAAATTGCCTTTGGCTTGCAGCTCGACCGCTATAAAGTACATGATATAGAGATTGTTATTGATAGGCTAGAAGTGCGAAAAGAAGACCACAAAAGGGTATCACAAACCGTACAAACGGCCATGAAACACGGCAAAGGCCTGTTGCAGGTATTGGATCACGATACAAACAAAACACGACATTTCAGTAAATTGCTTATGTGCCCGGTAACGGGATTGTCCTATGACGAACCCGAACCCAATACCTTTTCCTTTAACTCCCCTTATGGTGCCTGCCCCAAGTGCAACGGGCTGGGCGAAATTTCTGAAATAGACCTGGAGAAAATCATTCCTGACCCTTCAGTAAGTATTAAAAAAGGCGGGATTGCCCCTTTGGGCGAACTCAAAAATAACTGGATTTTTACCCAACTAGAAGCCATAGGCCTTAAGTTTGGATTTGATTTGAATACCCCCATCAGCGAAGTACCCGAAGAAGCAATTGATGTTATCCTTTATGGATCAAATGAGTCCTTTGATGTAAAAAAGGAATACCTGGGTGTTGTTTCAACCTACTCCCTCAATTTTGAAGGCATCATTAATTTTATCAACAACCAAAACAACGAAAATGCCTCTGCAGGTATCAAACGCTGGGCAACGGGATTTATGAATCACATCCACTGTCCGAGTTGTAATGGGACACGCCTGAAAAAGGAAGCGCTTTGGTTTAAGATCAACAACAGGAATATTGCCCAATTGGCCCAAATGGATGTGGTACAGCTGTCAGATTGGATCAAAAAACTGCCGGCGCATTTGAGCGAACGCCAACTCGAAATTGGCCGCGAGGTATTGCGCGAAATCGAAAAACGCATTGATTTTCTGCTTGATGTAGGCATCGATTATTTGAACCTGAACCGCCCGGCCAACAGCCTTTCGGGTGGCGAGGCACAACGTATTCGCCTGGCAACGCAAATTGGTTCGCAGCTTACAGGTGTGCTTTATATCCTGGACGAACCCAGCATTGGCCTGCACCAGCGCGACAACCACCGGCTGATTGAATCACTCAAACAATTGCGCGATATTGGCAATTCGGTGATTGTTGTAGAACATGACAAGGATACCATCATGGCAGCTGATCACGTGGTGGATATTGGACCCGGTGCGGGCGTACTGGGAGGTGAAATTGTGGCTCAGGGCAGACCCGGCCAAATGATGGATTGCAATAGCATTACCTGCGAATACCTGAGTGGCAAACGGCAAATTGAAATTCCGGCCAAGCGGCGCAAAAGTGCCAAGGACTATAAAATGGTGCTGAAAGGCGCCAGGGGCCACAACCTGAAAAACGTGAACCTCGAGTTGCCGCTGGGTAAAATGGTTTGTGTGACAGGCGTATCAGGGTCGGGCAAATCAAGCTTGATTAATGAAACCCTGTATCCCATATTAAGCAGTCATTTTTACAGGTCGGTCAAAACGCCGCTGCCTTATGATAGCATTGAGGGACTTGATTTGATTGACAAGGTGATTGAAATTGATCAATCTCCGATCGGGCGCACACCCCGTTCGAATCCAGCCACCTATACCAAAGTTTTTGATGAAATACGAAAACTTTATGGCGAACTGCCCGAATCCAAAATCAGGGGCTATAAGCCTGGCAGGTTTTCCTTTAATGTAAAAGGTGGCCGCTGCGAAACTTGCCGTGGTGCCGGGTTGCGCATAATTGAAATGAATTTTTTGCCGGATGTTTCAGTTGTTTGCGAAGAATGCCAGGGCAAACGCTATAACCGCGAAACACTGGAAGTGCGCTACCGCAACAAGTCTATCAACGATATTTTGAACCTTACCATCGATCAGGCTGTTGGTTTTTTCGAGAACATCCCCTTTATTGTTCATAAAATTAAAACCTTGCAGGATGTTGGTCTTGGGTACTTAAGCCTGGGGCAAGCTTCAACCACCATTTCGGGTGGCGAAGCACAACGTGTAAAGCTGGCTTCGGAATTGTCAAAAAAAGATACCGGAAAAACACTCTATATACTGGATGAACCCACCACCGGCCTTCATTTTGAAGATGTTAAAGTGCTGCTGGATGTGTTGAATAAATTGGTTGACCGTGGCAATACCGTCCTCATCATTGAGCACAATATGGAAGTGATCAAGGTGGCTGACCACATCATCGACCTGGGCCCCGAAGGTGGCGAACGGGGAGGGAATATCCTTTGCTTCGGAACACCAGAGGAGGTTGTGAAGCAGAAAAATAGTTATACAGCAGAATTTTTAAAGTTTGAATTGGCAGATACAGCGCTGGAAAAGAAGTAAATCAATTGCATTTTGCATAATTGATGATGCAGAATGGAAGAATTTGGGGGTGGGAATTTGTTTGCGCGTTTCCCTGATTTTTTGCCTCTGTTGAAATTTTACTTTGCCACTTCATGTTTATAGGTTAATTTTATGCTTCGTTTTTCGTTCAATTTTGGAAATATTTAATACTGTTTATTATGACTGATTTATCTTGCAAGTACCTTGGCCTTGATCTCAAAAGCCCTATTATTGCTGCCAGTTCGGGCTTTACCGATAGTGTTCAAAAAATTGTCCAACTCGAAAAACATGGCGTAGGCGCTGTGGTGCTCAAATCTATTTTTGAGGAA
Organism: uncultured Lentimicrobiaceae bacterium; assembly: GCA_964440855.1. Taxonomy (GTDB): domain Bacteria; phylum Bacteroidota; class Bacteroidia; order Bacteroidales; family F082; genus CALAZZ01. The sequence continues at coordinate 900 of CAYTUA010000396.1, read as the reverse complement.
GAAATTACCCACGAGTACGACAAAACCATCCGCGATGAGCAGGAAAAAACGGGAAGGGAAGAATTTCTGGATTATCTCGACGTGCGTATCAGGCAGGAGAATCTGGAAAAATATATCAACCTGATCAAACAGGCCAAAGCCCAAACGTCAATCCCCATAATTGGTTCGGTAAATTGCAATACCGCGTACGAATGGATTAGCTTTACCAAAGAAATTGAGGCAGCAGGTGCCGACGCCTTGGAGCTGAATGTGTTTGTGCTGCCATCAAACCTGCGCAGCAGCAGCGAAGAAAATGAGAAGCGTTATTTTGAAATCGTTAAGGCGGTCAAAAAGCAAGTGAGCATACCAGTCGTTTTGAAAATCAGTTTTTATTTTTCCAATCTGGCGCAGATAATCCGTGATTTATCACATACCGGCATCAAGGGACTGGTGCTGTTCAACAGGTTTTACAGCCCTGATTACGATATTGATAAGCTCGAGGTGATTCCTTCAAACGTGCTGTCCACAGCCAACGAAATTTCGATGCCCTTGCGTTGGATTGCCATGATGTCGGGCAGGCTGGGATGCGATATTTCTGCCTCAACTGGTGTGGCTGATGGCAAATCAGCCATTAAACTCTTGCTTGCTGGAGCAGATACGGTACAGGTAGCCAGTGCTTTATATCGTCACGGGATTGGGTATATGGATATAATCCACAACGAAATAAGAGAGTGGATGGAGCAGCAGGCCTTTAGCAGTATTGATGAGTTCAAAGGCAGGCTGAGTCAGGAGAATGTGGACAATCCTGCCCTTTTTGAACGCGTTCAATTTATGAAGTATTTTAGCGATAAGGAAAGCATTATTTAATATGAACAACCTGGAAGAGAGTAAAATAAGGAAGGCATTTAAAGCCAAAACCTG
>CAYTUA010000395.1:0-3878 GCA_964440855.1 uncultured Lentimicrobiaceae bacterium | reverse complement strand
GGCATATCACCAAATAAATCCGTTACTTTGAAAGTTTTCATTGCCAGGGTAATTTTCAGCATAGCTTGCATATTGACTACCTGTGCAGTTTGGTCATAAGCAGCGAATCTTTTCTCCAGCTCCCTCATTTCAGGCAAAACCCCATAATAATTACGCCAGATATCCTCGGTACCAATGGTAAAATTTCCCCAGGCTTCGCGTGTAAGTGCTGCTTGCTGGGTTTGTTTATAGAGGATTTCATTGTGAATATAAAACTGCTCGTCCCAACCCGGCATCAGCGACTCAATCACACTGTTGAACAGGGAGCCATCGCTGGCAGTGGTAAAGCCATGTGGGTTTGTATTGATGTCCTCAAAATCCTTGGTGCAGGAAATTGCGATCAAAATCCCTGCCAACATCAAAACTAAATATCTTATTTTCCTTTTCATTTCTTGCTGTTCTTTCACGTTTCTTATTGCTTAAAATGAAGCACTTAACCCAAATATAAAGGAGCGCGTCCCCGGATAAGAAGCCCATTCAAAGCCCTGGGCATTGCCTGCGCCCATAATCCCTTCCGGATTGATTTTGTCGGGTAAAGTGGTATAAATATAAAACAAATCCCTACCCGTCAGGCTCAGCGTAAGCGACTGGAATAGTGGTGTTTTTGCCTTATGGTCTGTGGCCAGTTTAAAGCTGTATGACAAGGAAAGCTCCCTCATTTTCACCCAAGTGTTTTCCAAAATGCCCGGTGTAGAAACAAATTTGCCCCAGCCACCTGCATTTGGTAAGTATTTATAGTAATAATGAACGACAGTGGTATTGGGCGTTCCATCTTCGTGCACCCCTTCTAAAATAATCCCAATATTGCTGGTATTGCCTTCAGGATCGGTATAGGGAAGTCCCCCACCCTCCCGTTCAACCAGTGTCTCCGGGCTTTGTCCGGTTTGTAAACCAATCACATAGGAACCCGCATAAATATCTCCTCCCCATTTGGTGTCGATGAGCATGGCCAGGCGAAATCCTTTGTAGGTGGCCACTGCATTGAAACCTGCAATAAAATCAGGTGAGGCGTTTCCAATGGGCACGCGGGTATCAGTAATGAGGTATTTGGTGCCGGCATCATTTACTACCCTGTTTCCTGCATCATCATAAATATAATCATAGCCGCTGATGGTACCATATTCATCGCCTTCGTGCAAAATCATGGCTGGCCCGTTTAGGCCCCAGATGTCTGCCAGTAAGTAAGAGTCAGCATCACCACCCAGACTGACCACTTTGTTGCGGTTACGCGCCAGATTCAGCCCTGTTTTGATCAGCAAATCTTTGGTCCGGACAGGGACTGCATTCAGAATAATTTCGAAACCCCGATTGGTCAATATCCCTTCGTTGGTCATGATGGTTGAGGCACCGCTGGAAATTGGTACAGGCAGGTTGGGAATTATCTGGTCAAATGAATAGAGGTAATAATAGGTGAAATCAAGGTCGATGCGATTTTCAAAAAAGCTAAGGTTTAGTCCTGTTTCGTAGGCATTCACACGCTGCGGCTTCAGGTCGAGCGGCGGAATCGTTGTTGGGAAACCCGAGGATTGTTGCCCCCCAAAGCGGCTTGTGGTATAATAAAACGTTCGCAGATACGGATCGGCATCAGTTGCCGTTTGGGCTGCGCCGCCCCTGATTTTCATAAAACTGATCCAGGGAATGCTGGATGAAAAATCAAAGAGCTGTGTTGGGATAAAACTCAGCGAAAGTGAAGGATAAAAATAAGAATTACTCCCTGGCGGAAGTGTTGAAGACCAGTCGTTTCTACCTGTCAACTCCAGGTAAATGAAGTTATCATAAGAAACATTCAGGAAGCTATACACTGAGTTATGCCGTTTGCGCAGAATACCTTCACCGGGAATCATGGAGCTTAATGTGTTGCCAAATTGCTCAACAACCGTATTGTTGTTGGGATCAGTGGAATAGGTATTATCTGTATAGTTGAAAAAGGTGTACATATTGGGGTAATACCAAATACCGGAATGTCCGCTAATAAAGTAATAGTCATTGTTCCAGCGGCTTGTGCCTGCGGTTAGTTTCACATTAAATCGGGTACCCAATAATTGCTCGCGCTGTGCCGAAAGTGTAAAATCATAATTATCGCTGATGTTGCGCGACAAGCTGTTGCTATAATACCCATCCATAAGTCCAATGGCGTCCACAGGTTTGTGGCGGGTTTCGAACTGCTCAATGGTAAAATCGCGGCCAACACGTCCAAGTGCCTGCAACCAGGGGGTTACATCATAAACCAGGGTGAGTGAGGCTGTATATTTGTCGCGGCTGAGCGTGGTGTTGTTGTTATAGTAATCCCACCACAAATAAGGGCTCAGGTAGAAAAAAGGATAGCCTTCCTGCGGGTTGCGCGAGCCATCGGCAAGGGCCCTGTATTCCTTATCGATGCCCTGATAGCTTCTGGGCCAGGAATATAGCAGCCCCTTATTGAATGAATTCCAGTCTTCACCCAACATCGGGCTGTTCAAACGGTTAAAATTAATGAAGGAAACACTTAAGTCTGTTTGCAGCTTATCACTGATTTTTAAATTGGTACCCAAATTGATGGTGGTCCGGTTGAAATGGCTGTTATCCACAATGGGCTTGTTATCCTGCCGGGTAATTGAAACGCGGACATTGCCCCTTTCGCTACCTCCGGAAGCAGCAATATTGTGGGTGGTTGTTTGTCCTGTTTTATAGGGTAATGACAGGTTATCGGGTTGGGGAGCGTAGGGCCGCATTTGGCCATCCCACCATTTGATCATTTGCCCTTCCATTTTTGGCCCCCAACTAACAGATGATCCATAATACCCAAATTCAGCTGAGGAGCCTGATGTTTCCCCTTCCTGGTTGATGGGGAAATTCTCGTTGCTATAAATTCCCGGATATAATAAGGTGTCGCCCGACATGGGGAAAGTGGGTGGTGTAAGGCCAATGGGTCCTCCATGCCCATAAACATTTTGCACTTCGCGGTAACGATAAGGCGTTGTAATCTGATAATCTACATTGTAACTGATACCCAATCCTTTTTGTTTTTTTCCGCGTTTGGTTGTAATAAAAACAACACCATTGGCCCCACGCGAACCATACAAAGCTGATGCGGCGCCGCCTTTCATCAGACTCATGCTTTCGATGTCGTAAGCATTCAAATCGTTGATGGCACTTCCCCAGTCAACGCCCCGGCCTATATTTGTCAGGCCGGGCACATACTCCATGGGCACCCCGTCCACCACAATCAGCGGTTGGTTGTCGGTGCCGATATTGTTATTTCCGCGGATAACGATTCGTGTGCTTCCGCCTTGTATTCCATCGGCTTGCGAAATCTGCACACCAGCAGCCCGCCCACTGATGGCATTCAGCACATTGGAAGCTTTACTTTCGGTGAGTATTTCTGACTCGATTGTTTCTGTGGAATAGCCAATTTCCCTTTTCTCTCGCTTGATGCCCAGAGCTGTTACAACAACTTCTTCCAACTCACTGGCACTTTCCACCAAAACAACAGAAATAAAGGTAGCTTGGCCGGGCTTAATTTCCTTTGGTTCAAAGCCGACGAAACTAAACAGTAGGGTGGTTTCAGGTGTAATGCCATCCAAGCTAAAAAGCCCGTCAAAATCGGTGACTGTGCCGATAAGGGCATCTTTCACCCGAACTGTAACGCCGGGCAACGCCTCCCCGTCAGCTGCTGCTGTAACCCTTCCCGAAATCGTTTTCTCCTGAGCGTGGGCGCCGATGCCAATTATAGCAAGCCCCAGAAGCAAAAGTAGTTTTCTTTTCATACGCGCCATGGTTAATGCGTAAAATCCCGAATTGATGAACACAAAAATAAGAAATTATCTAAATCGATTTAGGGAAATAAAATTTTCTTTGGT
>CAYTUA010000394.1:0-3694 GCA_964440855.1 uncultured Lentimicrobiaceae bacterium | reverse complement strand
GCTTTGCGGTCAATAGTAACCCTGAGTTTAACAGGAAACGTTCCATCTTTCCGCGGGGTTCGCGTTTCTAAAACAATTGCAGTGCTGAAATTTGCCATAGCTTCAAAGGTGTTTAATTAATTTAGCAAACAATTTATCAAACAAATTTAGCAAACTTTGCAATATATCGGAAAGAATAAGAAAGTAAGTTATTAACAATTAACTGAAAAAGAAAGTAGTTACAATAAACGGAAGTATATTACTTTTGACTACGGATCAGAAGGTTAGGGGTTCGAATCCCTTCGGGTTCACAGGAAGAATAAAGAGTTGCATAAATTTTGCAACTCTTTTTTTTATGTCAAAAAGTAGAATTGTTTCCGCAGTAAAATACCCTGCTCCATATTTACCTCGCAACCGCAACATGAAGGCTATCAGCAAATACCTGTCCGTGCGGCCCCACGGCGGCAAAGTGCAGGGTGTATTTTTTTTTACCTTCCAACCAGACGATTTCGGCTGTGTTGGAGGTTTGCCCTATAATCAGGCAGTGCTCGCAATCAACATATAGCTGTCTGTAGAATGACTGATCAAAAACATAAGTTGCGGTTTCATCAGCTGGTCTTATAGTTATAGGGCCAAAAGGACTTATGGGTTCAAACAATTGCTTATTGACAAAGCCAATTATCTTTTCGTGGATAATGCGGTAGTTTTCGGGTATCATATGATGTTCTTCATCAAAGTGTGGTTCATGTGTCAGCCCTTCAAAGGTATAGAGTGTATGGTCCAGCCCAATGGAATCTGCATAGCTGTGGATGCTGGCCGAGCCATGCAGTTTGTGGCTGAAAAAGGCGGATACCTTTGAACTGACATCGGTGAATGGATAATCATGGCCATAGGGCACCACCAGGTCTTTATCGCCATGAATAGACAGAATTGGGATATTGCACGAATCCATTATATCCAGACTATGCACAGCGCCCCACATATTGATGACCCCCTGAATGGTATAGGGGCCATATAAATCATTGGTTGAGCAATCAAGGCAGTCGAGGCTGCGCCTAAGGCCAAAGGGTCCGGCATACACACTTGGCCAAACAGCTGCTTCATTCATACTGGCTGCACTCAAGGATAAAATGCCACCGGCACTGTTACCACCCAGAAATACAAAATCCGGGTCGATGCGGTATTGGTTGCTATGATGCGATAAAAACCGCAATGCAGCCCTCACATCCTGGATGGACCTGTACATGGCCCGCTCAAGGTTGGCATATCGGCCCGGCAAAAAGAGGTATCCCAACCTGTAATTTAAGGATGCCACCACAAAGCCTCTTTTGGCATAGTGTGTGGCGAGTGTAGAAACCAATTCATCCCTTTTATCTCCGGCAATAAAAGCACCTCCATGTACCAATACAATCAGAGGCCTGTTTGGTTCTTCATCGCCAACAGCTTGATAAATATCCATTTGCAAAGGCAATTCACGCTTCAATAAGTTTGATCCAAGCTCCTCGGTAACCTCATAAATTACCTGCATATAGCTCTTATTTTCGCGTTTTTCTATCGGTTTTGAAGTATAAAACCCCTGGGCATGACCATAAGTGTTTTCGGTGACACTTACCTCTTCAAAGATTTCATTTTCATATCGATAGGGTGTTTTTGGCAAGGCAATTCTTGCTTCTGGCCTGAATACGTATGTCTGATCATCTACAATGAAAAACAAACTGTCGTTTTGGGTCGATAGTGTTCCTTTGAGATTTTCCCTGCCTCTGAACCTAATTCTGGATGAATTCTTGTATTGTTTGAACCTGAATGGTTTGGCTTTGGCGAGGGCATTTGTTAGTCTGATATATTCACCCCCTTTGCTCGTTTCAAATCGAAGTGCAAGGTCAAGATCTTCGCAAATGTACCAGGAGTTGATAGCAATGCCTTTGGGAGAAGGTGCTTCGCAGGAACTGAGTAGCAATAATGCTGCTATACTATTTAAAATCAAATAGATAAAGTCTTTTGCTGTTTTCTTCTTTTGAACAGTTCTGGTGTTTGTCTGCGTCATAGAATGAGGTGTAGAATAATTGGTTATAAAACGCGATAACAGGGTTTAAATTATTGGTTTTAGCCTTACGAAAATTAATTTTTGAAAAAATACCAATGATTTTCTTGCCCTCAACTCACTTGAGCTGACATACAAAACACCAAAATGCAATTTCTAAGAAGAAGAACTGCAAGGTAAAATTAAAAAATGATCAATTTTTGATTGTGGGTTGTGCCATCTACTTCCCTGATAAGACAGCTATAGATGCCCGGAGGCAGCTGATGCTTTATTTGCAGCTGTTTCTTATTTTCTGTCTGGAGGCTGATAACTTTGTTCCCGGCCAGATCATAGATTTCAATAAGGATGGCACTGCCGGCCAACTGATCAAATTCGATGTGTATGACTTCACCGGCAGGATTGGGAAACACGCTAAACTTTTCTGTTATGCTTGGTTTATAAATCCCTGTTATTACACAGTCAATTTCCATCTCAAACAATACTTGCAGGGAGTCGATGGGGTCCACCCCTGTGGTGGTGGAAGGAATATTGATGTCGAGATACAATTCGTCAGCCGGGTCATCGGGTTTTGCTACCCGGATAAAGGCCGACAGGCTCGAAATGCCCGCATTGAGGCATCGTGTATCGGCCCCAACAACTTTGGCCCCTTGCATGGCAGCCATGAGTTTGCAGGCCAGTTCGCCCTCTGTGGACAAAAAGCGTGCTTCCATCGAATCAAGTATTTGCTGGCCAAGCAGAATATTGCCTTGTATGGTATAATTGGGTCCAACAATATGGTTTTTGTAGTTGAGGCAATTGGCTCCGGTATAAGCTGCCGTTCTTGGCGAACCAGTATAAAAATCGACTATGCCATATTGCCTGATACCAGGGTTGTTGCCTACATCGTTTTCCACCAGCAGTTCAATCATTTCATCTGGCGAAACCCCATCAAGCATCAGGCTGCGTGCATAGTTTTGGTTGGCTGCATTGTAGGATGCTTGTGTGTGAATAACACCAATGCCCGGAAGCACATCACTCAGGATATAACATCCCTGTGGAATTTGCGGTGCCCCGATGCAACTGGCACCGGCACTGCCCAATTCGCCGGTTATTGTATCAACGGCAACAATGCTAAAAGTGTCCTGACTTGAAAGTGTTGAAGATATAATTAATAAGGATGATAGAATGAGAAATGGAAATAATTTCATGGCTTTCGGTTTTTTGATTCAGGTCAAATTTACTACTTTTTGCCAAAAGCCCTTAGACAGAAAAAAAAACTACATGCGTGCGCACAGTAAGCAGGTCATCTGTCTTTAATCATTCAAGTCCTTAAATGGAAAACCTGATCTTTTCGTTCAGGGGTCACTTATCACAACCGTGGTGTTGCCAATTACCAGCTCAATATGGCAACCATCGTTTCGGATCAGGTAGTTTTCGTTCACCCGTTGTTCGTCATCAATATAGGCTGTGAGCTTAAATAGATGTCCGCTTTCATTTGTGTAAACCATCTCGTTGTCAGTCAATAAGATTATTTCTGAGCTCAATGGCCCCGTCTGATAGGTGTTTTCATGTGTGATCAAGGTATCATGGAATGGCTCTTGAATAACGACATAATAACTATCAGGAACAATGGACTGTCCAGCTTGGTTTTCCAGGCTTACCGTAATAATTCTAAACTCTTCGGTGCACATTCTT
>CAYTUA010000393.1:0-12329 GCA_964440855.1 uncultured Lentimicrobiaceae bacterium | reverse complement strand
GGCATGGAACCAAAGGCCTTTCCAGGTTGGGCAATCTGGGCAGGGGACGGGCCATCGTTGGAGCAAATAGCTGCAGTGCCCCAATCGCTGCCATTGGGGTTTGCGGGATAGGTTTCGTGTCCGTAAGTCATCACAATATGGTAATTGTCGCGGAAACAAGGGAAGCTGAACTTGCCCTCACCATGGGCAACCCATACGCCAAGCCGTTTACCGCTCAAGCTTTCGAGCATAATGCTTTTGTTTGAAGAGATATCCACCGTAAGGAAAGCCGATTCAAACTTTCCCGAATCATTGTGCAACATGCGTGGCTGTTCTTCGTGATGGGGATACACTAAATTGAGTTCCACAATCAACTGGCAGCCATTGCACACACCGAGGCTAAGGGTATCTTCGCGGGCATAAAAACCATCAAGGGCTTTTTTAGCCTTTTCATTATACAAAAAGGCACCTGCCCATCCCTTGGCCGAGCCGAGCACATCAGAGTTGGAAAAACCGCCCACAAAAGCAATTACTTGAATATCGCTCAAATCCTCTCGGCCACTGATAAGATCAGTCATGTGAATGTCCTTAACATCAAAGCCTGCCAGATAAAAGGCATAGGCCATTTCGCGGTCACCGTTTACGCCTTTTTCGCGGATAATGGCTGCTTTTATACCGGAGGGTTCGCGCCGGTGGGGGTCAATGCCATACTGCTGAAACTTCCCCGTAAAGTGCTTGCCAAAGCTGAATTCGAGATCGTGTTTCTTGTAATTTCTGAAGCGCTCCAATGCATGCTTTTCGCCACTTTGCTTGCGGTCGAGCAGATAGGACGAGCGGAACCATACATCGCGCATGGTGTTAATATCGAAAATGTAATGCTCATGCAAATGGTTGACATTAAGCAATCTCTTTGTGGAAACATGACCAATATTGGTGTATTGAATACCCGCTTCATCCAGCAATTTCAGAGCTTGCTGATCGTTTGACACCTGCACAACTACAGCAGGTTTTTCACTAAAAAGCAAGCTCACCGTATCCTGATTTTTTAATTCGTCAAGGTTGATTTGAGCACCAACTTCGGGATTGGCAAAAGTCATTTCCAACAAGCAGGTGATCAATCCACCAGCTGAAACATCATGGCCTGCGAGCAGCAACCCAGATTCAACCAATTGCTGCACAGCATTAAAAGTCTTTGCCAAATAAGTTGGGTCGGCTACATCAGGAGCCTGATTGCCAATGGCATTTAGCGCCTGCCCAAGCGAACTACCTCCCAGATAAAACTGGCTCCCCGAAAAATCAATATAAATCAGGCTGGTATTAGGGTCATTTTTCAAAACCGGTTGCACCACCTTGCGCACATTGCTTACTTCGCCCACTGCAGAAACAATTACAGTGCCAGGCGACAGTACTTTCTTACCTTCCGGATATTTCTGGGTCATCGAGAGGCTATCTTTCCCTGTGGGAACATTGATGCCCAGTTCAATGCAAAAATCACTCAAGGCTTTCACGGCCATAAACAACCTGCTGTTTTCGCCTTCATTCTTAGCCGGCCACATCCAATTGGCACTGAGTGATATCCCACTTAAACCATCCTGTATTGGTGCCCAAACAATGTTGGTCAATGCCTCTGCCACAGCAAGTCGCGACCCTGTCCTTGAATCAATTAAGGATGGTACTGGTGCATGACCGATTGCGGTAGCAATACCTTTGATGCCTTTATAGTCAAGTGCTACAACACCCAAGTTGTTCAACGGCAACTGAATCGGCCCGGCACATTGTTGCAGGGCCACCCTACCTGTTACTGAGCGGTCAACCTTGTTGGTGAGCCAATCCTTGCAGGCCACAGCTTCGAGCTGCAACACCTGATTCAGGTAAAAATAAATATGATCCGCACTGTACCTGATGGCTTTAAAACGATACGGTTTGTGTTCGTCTTCCAGAACCGTTTTTGGTGGCTTACCAAAAAGGTCTTCCAGTTTCAGGTTGATGGGACAAACGGTTTCGCTGCGTTTAAAAATAAGTCTGTCATCAGCTGTTGTATGGCCGGCTTCATAAAGGGGTGCCCGCTCCCGCTCAGCCATTTGCTTGAGCAGTGAAAGGTCCTTTTGCCGAATGATCAAGCCCATGCGCTCCTGCGATTCGTTGCCGATAATTTCCATATCGGACAAGGTAGGGTCACCGACAGGCAGCTTGTCAATGTGAATGATTCCACCTGTTTTTTCTACCAATTCGGACAAGCTATTGAGGTGTCCACCGGCTCCATGGTCATGGATGGAGCGAACCGGGTTGCTATCCGTTTCGGTCATGGCGCGTATCACGTTGGCCACACGCTTTTGCATTTCGGGATTGGCACGTTGCACCGCATTCAATTCGATGGCATTGCTAAACTGGCCGGTATCCACACTTGATACAGCGCCTCCGCCCATTCCGATACGGTAGTTGTCGCCACCCAAAACAATCACCAGGTCACCCGGCTCAGGGGTCTCTTTCAGGCTGTCTTCCTTTCGGGCATAGCCAACACCCCCGGCCATCATGATTACTTTGTCATAACCAAAGGCCTGATTTTCTTCATGTTCAAAGGTAAGCAGGCTTCCATTGATCAAGGGTTGGCCAAATTTATTGCCAAAATCGGATGCGCCATTCGAGGCTTTTATCAGTATGTCATCCGGTTTTTGATAGAGCCAGGGGCGTGGCGGGCAATTTTGTTCCCAGCTACGGTTCTCTTCGCTGCGTGCGTAGGACGTCATATAAACAGCCGTTCCAGCCAATGGCACACTGCCTTTGCCTCCTGCGAGCCGGTCGCGGATTTCGCCACCGCTGCCGGTAGATGCACCATTGAATGGCTCCACGGTGGTTGGAAAGTTATGTGTTTCGGCTTTGATGGCAATCACTGTATCAATGTCCTTAATGGCAAAATAATCAGCTTGATGGGCTGTAGCAGGTGCAAACTGCTCAACACGTGGCCCTAATACAAAGGCCACATTGTCTTTATAAGCCGACACCAAACGGTTGGGATTTACTTTGGCGGTTTTTTTTATCAATGCAAACAAGGTATCAGGCATGGTTTTGCCATCAATAATGAAGGTGCCATTAAAAATTTTGTGCCGGCAATGTTCTGAGTTTACCTGGGCAAAACCATACACTTCGCTATCCGTTAATTGTCGTCCGATTCGTTGGCTGATTTCTGCAAGATAGCTTACTTCATCAGGGCTCAGGGCCAATCCATGGGTATTGTTATAGGCTTCAATATCATCAACATACTGCATCTCGGCAGGCAAGCGGTCCAGCTGAAAAAGGTCTTGTCCCGGCTTATGGTACAAGGCCTGCAACATGGGGTCGTAGTTGGTGTTGCTTTTTTCGGCTTTAAAAAATTCCTCCATGCGCTCAATATTCCCGATGCCCATATTTCGGGTAATTTCAACGGCATTGGTACTCCAGGGTGATATCATTTCGCGTCGGGGCCCGATAAAATAACCTTCAATGACTTTTTCGCGGACAAGCCTCGCACCACCAAAGAGCCAACTCAATTTTTCCTCGTCATTGGGGCTAAGGGGTGTTTTGCTTTCGAGGGCAATTAAACGTTTTGGGCTGGGCTGAAAAAATAGTATCATGATAGCGGTGTTTTGTTTGTGTTGCATTTAATCACTGATACTTTTGCAAACAATCGCTTGTAAGCCAGAAAATAAACAAAGCTGAAACGCTGTAAAACCATCTTGCTTTTAGCCCGAAAAGCACCTCAATATCATCAAACGAAAGCCTGTTTGCAAAGAATCAATTAAGCAATGAATACCGCTGCAAATATAGGGGCTTTTTGCGATTCCGGAAGGACAAATTAAGAGAATACAAAAGCTTGCAACTTGGCAAAGCAATTAATCCAATTAAAGATAGTCTCACGAAATAGAGTCCTATCAATTTTGCATTCAAAAAACTGCACATATGGATTGTCTTGTTGACAATTATGTATAAGTTTCGAGATCTTTTCCCGAAACACCAAATACTTCATCCGTATTATCTACTCCAACCGGTTCCAGATGAACCAGTATGTCATAAACATTGGGTATGCTCTTTTTAATGCTGTCTTCCACCAAATGGCCAATACGATGGGCTTCATCAAGCCTTTTGCTTCCATCAATTTCAATATCAAGCGCTATGACATAATACTGGGCCATTTTTCTTATTCGGATACGGTGGGGATTGAGTGCCTCAGGAACAAGAGATACAGCATCATTAACCGTTTTATAAATTTCCGGATTGTCCACACCATCCATAAGTTCACGGCTGGAACTGATGATTATTTTCACTGCAACAAACATAATCCAGATACTTACCAAAAATGCCGTTAAGGTATCAAGTATAGGCATATCAAACACATACGTGAAAATTAGCCCCAGTAAAACTGAAATCGAGATAACCACATCGTTTTGCATATTGCGGCCATTTGCGCGCAGCATGGCACTATCGATTTTTTTTCCGGCACGGTTGAGGTAGCGGGCCAGTATAATCTTTCCAACAACAGAAATAACCACAACAATGGCGGCAATAAAAGAGGGAACTGCATGGGCTTCGCCACTCAGCAAGCTGTTGAAGGTGGAAATGGCAAGCTGTGCACCAGCAAAAAAGATGACAAAAGCCAATAGCTTGGAGGCAACCGTATCGGCCTTGTCGTATCCATAAGGGTGCCTTATATTGGGTGGCCTCGAAATAATCTTTGCTGTAAAAAGCGTTATTAAAGAAGTGAAAATATCTCCAGCCGAATCAATGCCATCGGCTACCACTGCCATGCTCCCTGACAACAATCCCACCACAATCTTCAGTATCGAAAGGGTTGCATTCACAACAATGCTTAACCAGGAGGCCCTTATAATTTTTTGTTCGCGACTTTTGGGAGAAATCATGGCTCAATTTTGCTGCAGCAAATGTAAGAAAATAGCTTTAGGCCTTGCCGGTGTCAAAGCGTAGGGTCCAAAAAGTCCGGACAGGATAACAATTGGTGATTATTTTTCCTGTTTTAAAACTATCATCCCTTATCTTTGTTAGGATTTATACAAAACGACAAGGATATGGATAAAAATGTTTTCGGGGAAAAACTTATACTATGTAGTAGCTCACCCATGACTGGTTTTTACCGCAATGGCTGTTGCGAAACTGGTGACGACGACAGGGGTGTTCACACTGTATGTGCTGTTGTCACGGCTGAATTCCTTCATTTTTCAAAAAGTGCGGGCAACGACCTCAGTACGCCTCGCCCTGAGTTTATGTTTGCCGGACTTAATCCAGGCGACCATTGGTGCTTGTGCGCTGCACGCTGGGTTGAAGCCATGCAGGCTGGTATGGCCCCAAAGGTAGTGCTCGAAGCCACCAATGAAAAAACCCTCGATTTTGTACCCTTGGACATATTGGTAAAATACGCTTACAAATCCAGCGAAAAAGTTTGAATATGGCGAATAGGTCACAAAAAAAAGCCCTTATTATTGGTTCGGGGGTAGCCGGGATGGCTTCGGCCATACGCATGCAACTAAAAGGTTATCAGGTTCATGTGCTGGAAGCGAATAGTTACCCGGGGGGCAAACTCACTGAGCTTCGCCAAGGAAACTACCGCTTCGATGCCGGCCCGTCGCTGTTTACCATGCCGCACTATGTGGATGAGCTTTTTGAGCTGGCAGGTAAAAATCCAAGGACCTATTTCAACTACAAACGAACAGACGAAAGCTGCCGCTATTTTTGGGACGATAAAACAAGAATTACTGCCTGGGATGATATCGAAAAATTTGGCCGTGAGGTAGAGGAAAAATTAGGCGTTGACAAAAACACAGTCATTAAAAGATTACAGACCAGTGCTTTTATGTACGAAACTGCCGGTCGCATATTTTTAGAAAAACCCCTGAACCGGCTTAAAACATGGATTACGAAGGATGTTGGCCGTGCCCTGCTCAGCTTGCATAAGCTTAGCTTATTTTCGAGCATGCACAACGACAACAGCCGGGTGTTGCAACATCCCAAATTGGTTCAATTGTTCGATAGATACGCTACATACAATGGGTCAGACCCCTACCGGGCACCAGGCATCCTGAATATAATTCCGCACCTTGAGCACAACATCGGCACCTTTCTCCCCGAAAAAGGCATGCACCAGATTACCCAAAGCTTGGTTGCTCTGGCCCGTGAATTGGGCGTTGAATTTAGTTTCAACCAAGAGGTGTTAGAAATACTGGTACGCAACAAAAAAGCATATGGTGTGGTCACTGCTGAGGGCTTCATTGAGGCCGACCTCATTGTCTCCAATATGGACATCACACCCACCTATCGTAAACTGCTGCCCAACGAAAGCGCCCCTGAGCTCACGCTTAGCCAGGAACGATCAAGTTCAGCACTGATATTCTATTGGGGAATTAAAAGCACTTTTTTGGAACTGGGTCCCCACAATATTTTTTTCAGCGAAAATTACGAAAAGGAGTTTGAAGAGCTGTTTAGTGGCCAAACTCCTCCAACGGATCCAACTATTTATGTGCATATCACTGCCAGGGATATACCTGAGGACGCGCCAAAAGGTTGCGAAAACTGGTTTGTAATGATCAATGCGCCGGCACATAAGGATCAAAACTGGGAAAAACTAATTCCACTTTACAGAAAGAAAATTTTTGACAAAATAAACCCCATTTTGAATACCAAGCTTGAAGCATTGATTGAAAATGAGGGAACCCTTACGCCAGAAGATATCCAATTAAAAACCAGCTCACTGGGCGGATCGCTTTACGGAACCAGCTCAAACAGCCGTTTTGCCGCTTTTTTGCGACATGCCAACAACAGCAGCAAGATCAAAGACTTATACTTTTGTGGTGGAAGCGTGCATCCTGGTGGTGGTATCCCGCTGTGCCTGTTATCAGCAAAAATTGTTTCAGAAATTTGTCCCGAACCATGAAAAAAATCCTTCAAAACCGTTTTTATGTGAGTCTTTTTCTACTTGTGGTTATTTACCTTGTAGGAATTGTATCTGTGCTTGTTGGAAAAGGGGACCCTTTGATGCAACTCACTGTTTACAACTTGCTTTTTGCTGCAGCTTTGCTGCTCATTAATGCGCAAAAACCTGACAAGGCCTATTGGATTTGGTTTGGTATTTGTGCATTGGCCGGCTTTGGTATTGAAGTAGTTGGGGTGCAAACCGGTGCTATCTTTGGCGAATACACTTATGGTCCCATACTCGGAATTGCCTTTGGCGGGGTTCCCCTAATCATTGGCCTGAATTGGTCTTTGTTGGTGTTTGCCTCAGCAGCCTTGGTGAGTCCAATGAAAGTGCACATCCTTGCAAAAGCAGCATTGGCTGCAACAATAATGGTGGCCTATGATGTTTTTCTGGAGCCGGTTGCCATCCGTTTTGCTTTTTGGGATTGGGCTGGTGGACCGGTACCCATGCAAAACTACTTTGCCTGGTGGGTCATTGCTTTTTTGATGCTGTTGGGGGTATTTGGCTATGTTAAAAATTTGCGTAACCGCACTGCCATCTATATATTAGGTATTCAAACATTGTTTTTTATTATTATTATTTTAAAAAAGGGACTTCCAATCCATTAAACCATTTCACACAATTATACCATGGACCGATTATATCTTTACCTCAATATCTTCACCATTTCACTACCATTTCTACTGAGTTTTGACAAGAAAGTGGCTTTTTATAAAAACTGGAAACACCTCTTTCCGGCCATTGGTTTGATGGCCGCCCTTTTTCTTGGGTGGGATGCCCTGTTTAACCATTTCAATGTGTGGTCTTTTAACGATGATTACCTGATTGGATTCAGGGTATTGGGCTTGCCACTTGAAGAGTGGATGTTTTTTCTTGTTGTGCCTTATGCCTGCGTATTTATCTATGCTTGCCTGCACGCCTATTTAAAAATTGACCCCCTACAGAGGATACACAGGCCTTTTTTGTTGGCTTTGAGCTTTGTTTTGCTTGTGGTAGCCGCCTGGAATTACGACCGCTTGTACACATCTATCACCTTTTTCGCCACAGCCGTACTCGTATTATACAATCTCAGGCAGCGCAGGACATGGCTCAGTATTTTCCTGCTCTCCTATTTCATTACGTTAATTCCATTTCTGATTGTAAATGGAATCCTGACAGGCTCACATATCGAAGGACAGGTAGTTTGGTACAACCCGGCACATATCCTCAACATTCGTTTGTTTACGATACCCATTGAGGACAGCATTTATAATCTAATGATGCTATTGATGACCGTGCAGTTGTATGAAGGGTTTAAGGCACGCGCCTAATAGTCCACTTAGGAAAACCATCAAGAAGTACTCTAATTACCCCGGTGAGGATTCATTTGGAATCCAGCCCATAAGTTTGTCAGTTATAGGTTACCCATCTGTTTCCACTGACTGAAACTGATCAGTCTTCGGTTTTGTTCATCCCACAACCTAAGTGCAGCTGATCTAATGCTGGAACGCAATGTGATCGGCTTTATCTGATTGAAAACAGGGTTCTCGAAATGACAAAGGGGCAATTTATAATTTGGGATGCGTGGGCTAAGGTGGTGGATGTGATGAAACCCGATATTTCCTGTAAACCACTGCAGTACTTTGGGCAACTTAAAGAATGAGCTTCCTTCAATGGAGAGTCTGTTGTGGTCCCAATCCCCTGCTCTTTCCCATACAACATCTTCAAACTGGTGTTGCACATAGAACAGCCAAACCCCGATTACAGAAGCCAGATAGATAATAGGAAGCTGAATCAAAATAAAAGCCTTGAATCCTATTGTAAAGCCCAGCAAAAGGATGACGCCTGCAATTGCAAGGTTCGATAATTGCAAATAAATATGTTGACTTGGATTCATATAGGTTTTAGGAAGCCTGTGTTGAATCAGGAACAGTAACAAAGGTGCGATGGCTATCAAAAAAAGGGGATTGCGGTAAAAGCGATAGGCAAAACGGCCCCACTTCGACCTTTGATTGTATTCTTCAACGGTGAGTGTTTTCACATCACCAACGCCCCTTTTGTCGAGGTTACCAACCGTATCGTGGTGTTTCTTATGATCGCGGTGCCAACGGTGGTAGGGCGTAAAAACCAGCAAACCTAGTGGGATGCCCACCAAACGATTGAGCCATGGCGATTTGAAGAAAGAATGGTGTCCGCAATCATGAAAAATGATAAAAATACGGACCAGGAAGCCAACAGCAAAAACAGACAGCAGTAAAGTTAACCAATAGGAAATACCCAGACTGAAATACATCAAGACCCACAGGCCCAGATAGGGAATTACAGAGTTAATCACTTGCCACCAGCTCTTGCCGGGGTCCGGAAAATTATATTTGGAGATGATTTCCAGCCAATTTACAGCCGGTATATCTCTATTTTTCTCATTCTGAATCATGTCACAAAAATAGGCTAAATACCTTTCCTTCAGTTTCAATTACAAAAAATGACTCTTTCAGCTTAAAATCCTATTGAGATATATTCCAAATTACGGAATCCGTTTTCATTATGGGATATATTTTCACTTCTAAAAATAGTTATATCTTTGATAAGCAATTGTTTAGGAGTTTGGCAAGCTTTTGGCACTACACGATGCGAAACACAAAAACAAATATTAAGATGAAAAATTTAGCTCAAAAATTGCCAGATCAGGTTCCGCGCACTGCACCAGATGTTAGTTGGTCGAACAAATCAATCCTGATTGTTGACGACCTGAAAGTGAATTACTTACTCCTGAAAGCCATGATCACACGCACAGGTGCAAACACCATTTGGGCGGATAATGGCTATGCAGCTCTCGAAATTATAGAAAACAAACCCGACATCAGTGTTGTGCTGATGGACTATAATATGCCGGGCATCAATGGTTTGGAAACAACTTACCGCATCAAGCAACTCAAACCCGGTATGCCTGTTATTTCGCAAAGCACCTTTACCGACAGCAATTTGTTCGACCGCAGCACAGCCCCCTATGATGCATACCTGTCCAAACCCATCAATGCAAAAGAGTTGTTAAGTACCATTGAATTATTTATTGCCGGTTAGTCATACACCTGCAATATATCATGTCTTTTTGATACTTTTGCATTGGCCGGGCAACAACCGGTGTTGTAAACTAACTGCTTTTCAACATGCGACAAAAACTGTGGCCGTTAATTCTATTTTCGTTACTCCTATTTCTGCAACCGTTTCTTTCGGTTGCATCAAGCTATAAACTCACGGATAGCCTTGAGATATTATTACCAAAAACCTCCGGCGAACAAAAGCTGTTGATTTACCGTGATCTCATTAAAAACTACCGCAATATCGATCCTGCACGTGGGATAGAGCTTTCACGCCCGGCTATTCATTTGGCTGATTCGCTCAACAACAATCCACTAAAAGCAGCAATCATAAACGAAACGGGGGTGTGCTACCGCAAACTAAGCGTCATCGATAAGTCTCTGGAAATGCATTTTGATGCACTCGCCTTGTTTGAGCGCGAAAACGACAGCATGGGCGTGGCATTCTCTTATGCCAATATTGGCATGGCTTATTACTTTTTTCAAGACTATGAAAATGCTTTAGAGTATCATTTTCGATCGCTTTTAATAAAGGAATATTTAGGCGATCAGGGGCAAATTGCCTATTCGCAAAATGCCATTGGCATGGTATTGGCTGAAATGGGAGACTATGCCCGCGCATTGGATTATTATATCAGTGCGCTGGCCATACAGAAGAAACTGGATAAACGCCATGAAATAGCCAATATTTATGGAAACCTGAGCAAGGTGTTTTCCAAATTAGGACGCTTAAACGAAGCCCTTGAGTACTTTAAAAAAGCAGAGGAAGTTCTACATGAAATGGGGTCAGAATATGGGTATGCGCTTACGCTAAACGAAATTGCCAATATATACCTGCTGCTCAACGACACAGAAAATGCAATTAACAAAGTTAAAAACGCTGAAACATTGGGTCTGAAGCTTAATAACTTAGGCGTTTTGCACTACAATTACCGATTGCAGGCCAAAATATATGATCAAATTGGCGACCATCAACAGGCCTACGACTACTTGCTAAAGTCAGCTAACTTAAAGGATTCACTCTTTTCGGAACAGCGCAACCGCGAAATCACCGAAACTCAGGTGCGTTACGAAACAGAGCGTATTGACAGCGAAAACAAAATCCTCCTGCTGAGCCTGGCCGAACAACAATTGCGTATTCGTTTCCTGATAGCAATCATTGCCAGTACCCTACTGCTCTTTATAATTTTCTTTTTCATCTGGCGCCAACATAAAAATAACAGGGTAAAAAAGCAACTTAGAAAACTGAATTCTTCACTCGAACAACGTGTTATTGAACGTACTAAAAAGATTGAAGATGAAATACACGAAAAACAGCAAGCGTTGAATTCGCTGCGCAAAAGCGAAGAAAAATTCAGGGCCATCAGCGAAGCCTCACCACTGGGCATTGCCGTGAGCGATCACCACGGACGACTGTTTTTTGTTAACCCAAGCCTGATGCAACAGACAGGTATCCCAAAAGATTATTTTTTTGATGGCAGCTGGCTGGGCAAAGTGCTTATCGAAGACCGCCAAAAGGTTGAAACACTCTGGGAAAACGCCCACAAGCAGCAAACAGACAGCTTTGAGTCGGTTTTCAGGCTCAGGTCCGAAAACAATGAAATTATCTGGATTCACCTCAAGGCTTCGTCCATGCTGCTAAGTGGAACATTCATCGGAATGGTATCGCTTCTTGAAAATATAACACGTCAAAAAAACTTTGAAGAGGAACTGATCAAAGCCAAAAACAAGGCAGAGGAATCAGACAGGGTTAAATCAGCTTTCCTGGCCAATATGTCGCACGAAATCAGGACCCCCATGAACGCCATTCTGGGATTTTCTGATTTGCTCAGCTCAGATGATTATGGAAACCAGGAAAAAATTGAATTTGTAAACCTGATTAAATCAAGTGGCAGGCTTCTGCTAAACCTGATTAACGACATAATTGATATTTCCAAGATTGAGGCTGGGGAACTAAAAATTCAAAAAAGCAAATTCAGCCCGGAAAGCCTAATGTTGGAGCTTTACCACTCTTTCAAACAACAGCTTGAAAATATGGGTAAGGGCCATATTCAACTTATTTTGGAACAGCCCAAGGAAGCCGCTGAAACAATACTGTTTACGGATCGTCTGCGGTTGCACCAAATTGTTTCAAACCTGCTAAACAACGCCATTAAGTTTACCGACGAAGGATATATCAGTTATGGTTTTATAATTGTTAATGGCCATTTACAGTTTTACGTGAAAGATTCGGGAATTGGCATCCCTGAATCCAAAATGGAAATTATTTTTGAACGTTTCAGACAGGCCGATGATTCGCACAGCAGGCTGTT
>CAYTUA010000392.1:0-13195 GCA_964440855.1 uncultured Lentimicrobiaceae bacterium | reverse complement strand
AATTTTTCAATCATTAAATGCCCAACTATTTCTTTTGCCCTCATACATGGCAATCATTGTATCAAAGTCATCATCCGAACTCTCTAACCAAAAATTAATGAGCTTGTCCTTATCTAAACTCTTTTGTTCCATTGTTCAAAGATAAAGGTTTTTCAATTTAATCTCATTGCCAAACTAGTGTGATTCTTTCATTTGATTAAAGCTTTCTCCGAATTCAATTTTACACGGATTTGACACAAAGCATGTGTTTTTAGCTGAACCCGCATCTATTAAAACTCATCTTTACCAAAGCCAGTTTTGTCTTTGGGTTTTTGTTTTCCCGAATAATTCAAGTTATAAGTTACACCTAACTCCGCAACAGGTCCATAATAGTAGTAGTCGGTATCCTGATAAAATATCTGCACCCCTGCCTTATCAAATGCCCTGGTTGATACCCCGCGGATATTCGAATCAAAGATATTCAACGCACGCAGGTTGAACGACCAAGCAGGATGCTTCAGGGGAGAATAAGAAAGTGCTGCATTGACCATATAGCGCAGGGCATTGCTGCCTTGTGCCGTTACTTCTGCTGACCTGACGTCAAAATCAGCAGCAAGCCTGAACGCTTTGCTTATCGAATAATTGCCACTGCCCTTCAGGTTCCAGTTGGTGGAACTATTATCTTCGCGATAGCCAAAAATATCTGCCTGCACCCGGAAATGGTATAAAGAGGCACTCAAAAAGAATTTTGCCCGGCTGCCCCATTCCAGATTGGCACTCAGTTCAGCTCCTGTCGCTGATGTTTCCCCTGCATTGGTGAAACTTCTGATCAAAACCAGTTCATCAGGAAATACAGTATTCACACGAAAAACAGCATTGGTCACACCCCTATAGAAACCGGTTAAATTGAACTGCTGCTTGCGGATGTTCTTTTTGTAAGATAGCTCATAGGTTTGAATATACTCGGGTTTCAGGGCCGGATCGCCTACCACATATACTTCGAGGTGCCGGCGATAAAGGAAAGGGAACATATTTTTTACAGGGGCCCTGCTTATCCTGCGACTGGCAGCCAGGCTGAGCACATCGTTGTTGTCAAAAGAATAGGCCGCGTGCAGGCTTGGAAATAAATCGGTTTGTTGCACCACATAATCATCTTGCACAGGACGTTCAAAAAGGTTGAAATAATCCGGGTTATCAATTTCGAGGTGCTGATCGGTATGTTCTGCCCGCAGGCCCAGCTTATACTGCAATTGGTTCCATTGGCCGGCAAAATCAACATAGCCGGCATATATGCCGCGCCTGAGCCCGGATGCATTCTCCAAACTTTCATAAGCCCCCCATTTGCCAGAGGCAATATGCAAGGTGTCATACCTGAAATCACCCGAAATATTAAGATATTGTGGCTGGAATCCTGCACTGAGCGTTATTCCGTTATTGAGTTCTTTTGCATAATCAACCGAAAGCCTGTAACCATGCAAGGGGGTTTCATCACTTTGTTTGTAATGCGAAATCATGTTTTCGAGCAACTCCGTATCTGGATTATAAAACTGGTTGGGGTTGTCGATGTCATGGCTTAAAACAGTGTATTCGTATAAGGCCGCAAACAGCCACCGGCTATTGTTGTCAGTGGTATAAGTGTAATCGAGGTTGATTGTGTTAAACAAACCTTTGCGGATACCGGTATTGGGGTTGAAAGTAAAAGTCCGGTTCCAGGTGTTGCTGTTTGAGGTATTATTCAAATCATCTGTCATATAAATATCATACAAATAATTGGCTGTACGGCCTTCCAGCTTACTTCCAAAATAGTAGGAGGCTGCCAGGTACGATTTCCGGGTAAGTTGTTTTTCCATTCCCAGATTGGCTGATACATTTTCGTGCCATTCCGGCTTCAGGCCTTCGGCATCCATAATTTTATATGCTCCTGATGCCTGATCCAGTATACGTGCTGTACCCCCACGCTGACCATGCAGGTTGCGGTAATCATAGTTAAACCCTCCATACAACAACCAACCATTGCCGGCATAAATCAGGTTTAAGCCAGCTCCGTAACGGTTGTCGTTTAGGGCATCCCCGGCTATTGGCTCTGTTGTATTGCCCCAGGGCGAGCCACCAAGCATACCGTTTAACGACAGCGAAAGGCCGTTTTGTGCGTCTTTCTTTGTGGTGATATTAATGATACCACCCTTACCTTGTGCATCATAAGCTGCCGAGGGAACAGTAATTACGTCCACACCCTCAATGCTGTTTGCCGGTATTTGAGCCAGTAACATATCTGGTTCAATCTGTGTGGGCCTGCCATTCAAATAAACAACAAAATCAGTTGTTCCACGAACACTAACTTCACCATCAGGAGAAACGGACAAAGCAGGAAGACGCGACAATAAATCGGCCGCAGTCCCTCCACGGGCGGTTTCAAAATCCTGTGCCCGATAGCTTGTGCGGTCCAAGCGTTTATTTGCCGTTCGTGCCATGGCCGAAACTTCAACTTCTTGCAGGTCAAATGATAGTGGGTCAAGCCTGATCAGACCCAATTCATATGTGTATTTATTTGCCTGAAGGCGAATTGGAAACTCTTTACTATTAAAACCGATAAAAGAAATGGCAATACGCAGGTCTGAATCTGTTTGCGTACTGAATGAAAAATTTCCCTTCAGGTCTGTCGTTGTTCCCTGCAAAGGGGTTTCGTTATTTACTTCGTAAAGGGCTACTGTTGCGAAAGGGACAGGGTCGGATGTTTCACTGTCAACAACCCTTCCGGATAATTCATGTTGTTGACCATACAAGCCATTGGTTAAAAAAAGAATCAGGGTTAGGAGGCAGGTTGAAAAAGTGGCTTTCATAATGCTTGGTTTAGGATGGCAAAATTAGGCAAATATGCCGGGCACAGATGCATAGAAAACGGTTTGGGCGAAATACTTTGAGGAATATGGAATATAAAGCAAACTGCGTTTGTTTAATGGGAAACATATTATTAATCCACTTAAAACAAAATGTGATGAAAAAATTAGTAGTTTCAATTATTGCCTTGTCAGCCTTGATGTTTTTTGCCATGCCAACAGCAACAGCCCAACAGGAAACAGAAACCGCCAAAAAGACAGAAAATGTCCGTGCCGGTTTTATTGACCAAAATGGTGACGGCGTGTGCGATCATTACGATGGAAAACGCCCTGGCAAAGGCTTAGGGCCAGGCAACGGACAAGGTGAGGGTCAGGCTACCGGAAAAGGCCTTGGAAAAGGAAAAGGCCTGAGGGATGGCAGCAGAAAAGGCGAACGCAAACTGGACGGTAGCGGCCCACGCAAAGGCATGCGCAAGGGGCTTCGCAATGGTACAGGCCCAAATTGTGCCACAACACCTGTAAAATAATCTGCTTAATCTTACCAACTAAAATGCTTTTTTAAAATGGGTCCTGTATTTCGGGGCCCATCTTGTTTTTTTATACTATCATTGCCATCTCAAAACCAACACTATGATTCGAAAACACCTAATGCTGTTGCTATTAATTTTATGCAGTGGGGCTTTGCTTTCACAAGATAATTTCAAATACAATATTAACATCAGTGCTTCATCGATGACTGGATTTCCGGGACTGCACTCGTTTGCTTTTGGCCAATATCAGGGCAAATGGGTCCTGATTGGAGGAAGGCTTGATGGTCCTCCATGCAAGGCAACCTTTTAATGCTTTCAGGCCTGAATTCAACAACCCAACCATTTATGTAGTTGATTGGCCACAGCAGCAACTTTGGTCCGCTTCTGTTGATGTTTTACCAATTGGCATAAGGGAACAATTGCAATCAACCAACATGAATTTTCATCAGTCTGCAGACACCTTGTATATCATTGGTGGTTATGCCTATTCGCAGACCAATGCTGACCATATAACTTTTCCTAAGTTGACAACTGTAATATTACCAGACCTGATAGATGCCATCGTGAATGGTGACAATATAAATCCGTATTTTAAGCAAATTACACATGATGTTTTTGCCGTTACAGGTGGCCAACTTGGGAAAATTAATAACACATTTTATCTTGTAGGTGGCCACCGTTTCGATGGGCGATACAACCCCAACAATATGCCTACTTATACCCAAACTTACACCAACAGCATCCGGAAATTCGAGATCGACAATAGCGGAACACAACTAAGTTTCAGCAATTATGTTGAAATTGAGGACCCTGTCCATTTGCGCCGCAGGGACTATAATTTATTGCCACAACTGTTTCCTGATGGATCAGTGGGTTACACCATTTCGGCAGGCGTGTTTCAGCCTGATGTTGATTTGCCTTATTTATATCCTGTTGATATTAAGGCTGATGGTTACGTTCCGATTACAGATTTTAACCAGTACCTGAGTCATTACCATGGTGCAAAGGTCTGTCTTTATCAGGCTGAAGCAAACCAGATGCACAATCTGTTTTTTGGCGGATTAAGCCAGTATTATTATGAAAATGGTGTCCTTATTCAGGATAATTTGGTGCCCTTTGTAAAAACAATAAGCCGAATGAGCCGTTATGCCGATGGCAGTATGCAGGAATACAATATGCCCGAAGTCATGCCTGAGTTTCAGGCAACCAGTGGTGAATTTATCGCCAATTTAAATTTGCCACACCATGAATCAGGAATCATTTTATTAGATGAAATTGAACAGGACACCATCCTTATTGGCTATATTGTTGGCGGAATACACAGCCCTTCCTTAAACCCTTTTGCCGGCAACCAAACCAATACCACCAGTGCCGACAACACCATTTTCACAATAAAACTTATCAGGAATGATGCGGTAGGTTACCAACCTATTGAAGCCGAAAACCCCTACCAACTCAAAGTTTTTCCAAACCCTGCCAATCAATTTCTTTTATTGGAATACGTGGCCGAGAAAAACACAAGTATGCGCTATTATATCAGCAACACGGCTGGTTCCATAGTTCTGAAAGGACAGTTTGAAAACAATGCTCCGGGCACTGTCAGTAACACCATTGATGTGGGCGACCTGCCTGCACAGATACTCTTATTAACAGTTGTTATTGATAACAAATACACTTTTCAGCACAGCATTTTGAAGGCTGAATAGATCTATAAGCAATCAGATATTTTCATAAACGCTGACATTTGATGCTGTTTCTGCAAAATAAAGAATAAGACCAATTCAGGGCTGATTATTAAATCTAACAGACTATTAACCTGAATAATTTATCTCGCAAAGGCGCAAAGGAGCAAAGCTTTGAAGAAAAATAAATTAGATATTAATCAAGCTTAAACCAATAGAGATAATATTTTCCCATAACTTCCAGCTGAATGGCCTATTATTTGCGGCTTTGCGAGAAATTTTGTGAAATAAGTGGGTTAATTAGCCCGGAGGCATTGCGTAAAAGCTGCCCATTGCCTGTCGGTCATGATTTCATTCAGGTTCGCCATCAAGGCGCGGAATGAGCGTGAGAAAGCTTCGGCATTGGACGCTTTCAGTTCGCGCAAAGCTGTCTGATAGTTTTCACGAAGCAGTTTGAGTCGGCGTGCCAGTTCGGGCCGGTCAATTTCACCATGTTGGAATTGGTTGATCAAATCGAGTCGGGCATTGTTTGCGCGGGCATTCAATTGCCTGAAAACCTGCCTGTGGCTGGTAATAATTCGCTCATTTTGTTGCTCAAAAGCACGCAGCACGCGACGCGTTTGGGTGCTTTGCCCGGCATCGAGGCCCACTCCAGACAGGCAGCGGATGAAGCTGTTGTTGCCCGATTTTTCATCAAAAGCCGCTTCGGTAGCAGTATAGGCATCAATCAAACCTTCATTTTCAGTAAAAAACTCTTTGGTTTCATCTGCCGTGCTTTCGGGAGTTTGCAAGAAGTCCTGATTGGTCAGCTGTACCATTTCGTCCACAGAAAAGCCTGTCTCTTCATCAGCTATTTCAAGCTTGTGCTGTTCTTTTTGGCATGATGCTGCTACAAAAATCAACAGCGCAGCCATGATGGATAGTCTAATACTAATTCTTTTCATACCAGTTGTGTGTTTGGTTAAAAGTTCATCTACTGCACAAAAGTAGCAAATGATTTGAACCATGCAGTATATTTGTGGTTTGCTTATTAGAGCAGGAAAAGTAATTGCACTGAATATATTTGTGTGGCTTAATGCTTATATTTGTGTGTTTTAAGCGGCCAATATAACAAAATAGCTTTTTCTGATCTAATACACAAAGTAAACAGTTACATAATAACCCTTTAACGATGCCAACCGAATTAAATTTAGCGAATGATCAACCAGCAAATGACTTATTGAATCATTTGCCGGCCTTTGTGTTTCGCTACGATTACAATGCCAAAACAGGGCATGCCAATTTTCCTTATTCAAATAGTGGACTTGGCTTGTTTACCGGACTTTCTCCTGCTGATATTGCAAATGATGCAGCTCCACTTTTTGCCAAAGTGCATAAGGACGATCTTCCTTTGGTGAGCGAAAGCATGAAAAAGAGTGCCGAAACCATGAACGAATGGACATGTGAATTCAGGTTGACGAATGCTTCAGGCAAGGCTATCTGGATGGAAGGCACAGGGAAACCGCTGAAAAAAGAAAACGGAATTATATCGGGCTATGGGTTGATTACCCGATCAAAAGACAAAATGCTGGCACTCAAAAAGAGTGAGGAAAAGCTGCAATCGCTCAATGAACTGCACAGCCTCATCAACCAGTTTTCATCCTTGTTGATGCAGGCCAGCGTAAATGAACTTCATCAGGCCATTGATACCACTTTACAAGGATTGGGAGAATATGCACAGGTGGACAGGGTTTATATTTTTGAGCACGACAGCATACAGGACGAAGTAAACAACACCTTTGAATGGTGCGCTGCGGGCATCAATCCTGAGATAGATAGTTTGCAGGGCATTCCTTTTGATGCAGTTCCCCGATGGAAAGAGAAGTTCAATGCCAATGAACATGTTTATATTCCACTTGTGTCAGAAATAGCTGACGAATACCACATTGAAAAAGACATTCTTGAGCCACAGGGTATTATTTCACTGCTTGCTTTGCCCATTTATTATGGTGAACGTTTTATCGGATTTATTGGCTTTGATTCTGTCAGGAATAAAAGGGAATGGTCAGCAGAGCATATTGCCTTGCTGCGGCTGGCCGGCGAAATTATTGCTGGTTCCATTTACCGGGAGCAATTTGAAAAGGATATTATTGAAGCGCGAAAAATAGCCGAAGATGCCAACAAGGCAAAATCGGAATTTCTGGCCAATATGAGCCACGAAATACGCACCCCCATGAATGCCATTTTGGGCTTTAGCGAAATCATGCTGAACACAACCAATGACGATAAAAATAAAAAATACCTGAATACCATTTTGAGCAGTGGTCGCACCCTGCTTTCGTTGATCAATGATATTCTTGATCTTTCAAAAATTGAAGCCGGACAGATGGAAATTGTTGAAGAACCCACGCGCATCCATGTGGTATTCAACGAAATTATACAGATCTTTCAGGCACGGGCAGCAGAAAAAAACCTCAGTCTTGAAATGGATATTGACCCGAACTTCCCTGAGATAGTTACTCTGGATGATGTGCGTCTGCGGCAAATTTTGTTTAACCTGGTGGGCAATGCCATTAAATTTACGCAAAAGGGCAGTGTAACCGTAGCTGCAAAATCAAAACCCAGTGAAATTGACTCCCGTTTGGTGGATATTGAAATCAAGGTTAATGATACTGGCATAGGTATTGACCCGGCATACCACGACATGATTTTTAAATCGTTCTATATGATCGAAAGTGACAACACGCGCAAATATGGAGGTACAGGACTGGGGTTGAGCATTACACAAAAACTCGTCCAGATCATGGGTGGCACAATACGTCTCGAAAGCAATCCCGGCCAAGGAAGCGACTTTATTATTTGCTTGAAAAGTGTCGAAATTTCGTCCCACGAACCCATAAAAAAGTCTGTTTTCGATTGGCATGCCGATCAGGTCGTATTTGAAAAAGCAACGATTTTAATTGTTGACGATGTGG
The DNA here is from genome assembly GCA_964440855.1 of uncultured Lentimicrobiaceae bacterium. Taxonomy (GTDB): domain Bacteria; phylum Bacteroidota; class Bacteroidia; order Bacteroidales; family F082; genus CALAZZ01. The sequence goes on along the minus strand of CAYTUA010000392.1, from coordinate 5,213 downwards.
ACTTTAACCGCGAACTGGTCAAAAGTTTTCTCTCCGAATTTAATTTAACCATTGTGGAAGCCATCAATGGCAAAGCCGGCATTGAAATGGCTAAAACACATCAACCCGACTTGGTATTGATGGATTTACGGATGCCCGTAATGAATGGGTATGAAGCAACAGAAATACTTGCTGCCAGGCCCGAAACAGCTAAAATACCTGTGATTGCATTTACCGCCTCCTCCATGAAGCACGATGAAGAACTGATAAAAAAGTTATTCAGCGATTATTTGCGCAAGCCCATAGGCCGCGACGAATTGATTCACTGTTTAATAAGGTTTTTGCCACACAAATTAAAACGGGAAGACACGGAAACAAACAAAGTCCCTGAAACGGATTTTTCGATGGCCATTAAAGCCTATTCCCGGGAGGTTTTACACGGCTTTATACTTGAGTTCAACAACAACCTGCAACAGCAGCTTGATGCCTTAAAGAGTTTTATGGATGTGGAATTGCTGGATGAATTTTTGGTTGCCCTTAAAGCATTGTCCGAAAAACACAAGATCGATCTTTTTGAAAAAAACATCTATAATTTAAGACTTGATGCTGCAAATTTTGATTTTGAGAATTTTAACAACCATATTGCTTTGCTTGAGCAAAATATCCTGTTGCTTTCAAACACCGTATCTGAATAACCTATTATGAACGAATTAATGACAAAAGCCATACTCAACGCACACGTACTTGTAGTTGATGACAATCCGCGCAATCTTCAACTCATTTCAACTGTTGTGGGCGAAGCCGGCTACAAAGTGAGTGCCGTAAATTCAGGGCAAAATGCATTAAAATATCTTGCGCTTAAACAACCTGATATTATTCTGCTTGATATCATGATGCCCGAAATGAATGGATTCGATGTATGCCAAGCTATCAAGCAGGAGGATGCCTTAAAGGACATTCCTGTAATTTTTCTCACAGCAAAAAACGAAGTGCAGGACATTGTCAAGGGCTTTAATTTGGGTGCGGTTGACTATATTACCAAACCTTTCAAAACAGAAGAAGTATTGGTACGTTTGTCAACTCATTTGCAATTGCGGCATTCAAAAAAACTCTTGCTTGAGAAAAAAAACGAATTGGAACAACTAAATGATGCTTTGCACAAGTCAAAAGAAACTATCAAGGCTGATGCCACACGACTGGAAAAACTCAATGCCGAAAAAGACAGATTCTTTTCCATCATTGCCCACGACCTGCGTGGCCCCTTTGCCGGCTGTATAGGCCTTACCGAAATACTGGCTACAAGCGTTGAAAGTATGAGCAACGAAGATATCGCTGAATATGCCCAAACACTGAACGAAACGGCCTCACAAATTAATAAGTTGCTCGAAAACTTACTTGAATGGGCCCGCATGCAGATGGGGCTTGTTGGTTACAATCCTATAAATGAGGTTTTTGTTGAAATGATTGCCAACACCATCAGCCTGTATGAAAAAGCTGCAAACGAAAAGAAAATCCATTTCCAGCTGCAACTGCCAAATAATCTGCAAGTGTATGCCGACACCAATATGGTAAACAGTATCATGCGTAATTTGTTATCCAATGCCGTTAAATTTACCCATCCAAAAGGAAGTATCAATATAGTGGCACAACCTCTTGGAAATGAAATGATAGAAATACAGGTAAGCGACACCGGAATAGGCATACCGGAAGATTTAAAAAGCAAACTCTTTCGCCTGGACCAAAAAGTTTCGCGCCCCGGAACATCAGGTGAAGAAAGCACCGGGCTTGGCTTGTTGTTGTGTCGCGATTTTGTACAAAAATCTGGCGGCACCTTCAGCCTCGAAAGCAAGGAAGGACAAGGAAGCACATTTAAGTTCACCCTTCCTTTAGCCAAACCTTGACTGAATCAGGGCGATTTATTTTCGCAACAGGCCAATTCCCAGACTCAGCAAGCCAATCACCAAAAAAACAATTCCAAGGTATAAGATAGCGATCAAGTTGTTTGGCTGGGTGAGGCCCGGTCCAGTAGCTGCAGCAAAAAAGCCACCACTGATAAAAATAGCAGCCAATGGAATACCCAGCCGGGCCATCCACTTCCACAAGCCTGTCAGGCTGGTTTGGTCAACAAATAATTGGGCAATCAGGCTGAGAATTACGAGCACACCGGCATGGGCATGCCCTGCCCGGAACATGGCTTTTTGGAATTCTGTTAGTTGCATTTCTTCATACTGTCCGCTCAGCAAGCCCAATAAAAAGTAGCCGCCATAAGCAATTGTCACAATGGAAATCAATATGATACCACTGATTTTTTTTGTTTCCGTAGTCATGGTAAGTAAAATTTTGGTTAGCAATTGGCAGTAAAAATAAAATAATTTCAACCCTTATCGTTCGATATGCATGTAAATATCACAGGGACTATAAAACCCATAGATAGAACCGCTTTCGAGCTGCCATTGCAAAGCATCGCCTACACTTTAAAAAATCGGTTAACTTTGTTCATTCGCCAATATTTAGGAGCGAAAAGAACAACGATTTTATGAAGGAGCAGGACCAGCAGCTTACTGACTTATTTGCCCGGGATGAACAGCAAGCTTTTAAACAGCTTTTCGTGCAATTTTATAAGCCCATGTGTGTGGCAGCACGTCTATACACTTCCGAATCCTTAGATGCAGAAGATGTTGTTCAGCAAGTGTTTATCAAATTCTGGGAAGAAAAACATTACAAAAAAATCAACAGTTCTTACAAACATTTCCTCCACGTTTCGGTCCGCAATGCCTGTTTTAACCATATGGGCCGCCTGAAAACCAAACAAAAACGTGAACACGATGCCTCTCAAGAGGCCCTTGTAGAACAAGCCATCGACTTCCTGTTGCAAAAAGAAGAACTAAAAGTTTTTGAAGCTGCCTATGACGAATTGCCGCCACAAAGCCGTAAAGTTTTCGAGCTGGTTTACTTTGCTGATCAACCTTATAAGGCAGCTGCCCAAAAGCTCAACATATCCGTAAACACCGTCAAAACCCATCTTAAGAACGCCTTACGTATCTTGAAGAATAGCAAGGCAATCAACAATTATTACAGCGACAGAAAAAAAAGCTGATCGAACTCACCCCTTTTTTACACAAACTTGTCATTATATTAACATGAGCATTAAAGAAAACACATTAGCCATACCTGATGAGGTGCTTGACCTCTTGGCAAAAAAAGCCCTTGGCAAATTGACCCAGCCAGAATCTGAGGCGTTGCAGCAATGGTTGGACAATAATATTGACCACCAAGAAGAATGCCAGCGTTTTGTGGATCAGGTAAAAAAGCATTACTGGATCAATCTTTCCAATAATATTCAACAAGAGGAATCGCAATATGCCGCCTTAATCCTGCAAAAGCACGCAGCCCGTCCTAAAAAACGAAGACTTACCTATTCCATTCTCGCCTATGCTGCCACCTTGCTGTTGTTTGCAGGTTTGGGCTGGTATTTAAACAACCTCCACAAACAAAAACCGGAAGCCCCAACCCATACAGAGGCCACTCCCACAGAGCGCCACCACAAAGCTATCTTAGTGCTTTCGGATGGCAACAGCCTGGAACTCGATCATGAGGGAAACCTTAAAATGCCTGACGAAGCAGGTGTGAAAATCACCAATACGCCCGGTGAATTGTTGCGGTATGAGCAGCGTGACAATACACAGCATGCACAAAAAATGAACACCTTAATCGTTCCGGCAGGTGCCCGTTATCAGCTACAACTGGCTGATGGCACCAAAGTGTGGGTGAATGCAAAGTCAAGCCTTGAATATCCCGTTGCTTTTGCAGATAATGAACGACGTGTGAAACTCAATGGTGAAGCCTATTTTGAAGTGCATCCTGATAAAAATAAAACCTTCATCATAGAGGCTAATGGCAATGCCATCAATGTGCTGGGAACGTCTTTTAATGTATCCGCATACAGCGAAGATGGATTTGTGCAAACCACGCTCGTAACAGGTGCTGTGGCTATTGAAAACCGTGAAGGAAAAGTTCATGCCCTGCAGCCGGGACAAATGGCCATGATTGACAACAACAGCCAACAGCTGTTGATTGAAAAGGTAGATACACGGCTATACACATCCTGGCGTGAAGGAATCTTACACTTCAATAAAATAAGTCTGCGTGATTTGGCCATTAAACTCGAACGCTGGTATGATGTCGAAATTCATTTTGCAAACCAGCAAGCAGCCAATCTGCTCTTCAGCGGAGCCATGGAAAACTCACGCGACATCAGCTTTATTCTGCGGCTGATAGGAGACGCCGCACAGGTTGAATTTGAAATAAAAGACAAGCAGGTTATCGTGCATTAAAAAAACCGGGAAATGCGGCAACATTTCCCGGTTAAGCCATTAACCAGAACGTGCATAAATTATGGAATAAACACGGCAATTGATTAATAACCAATAGTACAAAAGTATGAATAAAAAACTTCGACAGCACTACCCGCAGAGTCGGCAAGCGCTGAAATTAATTGCATTAGGCATGAAAATTTTTCTACTGCTCACTTTTGTTGGTGTCGTTCAGGCCTCAGCCTCGGTGTTTTCGCAGCACAAACTGGTAAACCTCAAACTGGAAAATGCATCCGTTTATGAAGCTGTAAACGAAATTGCACTCCAAACTGAACTGCTGTTTATATTTCACGAAACCGAGGGCAACACCGACCAGAAAATCACCCTCAGCATGCAATCGGCAGGCCTGGACGAAGCCATGAAAGCCGTGCTCAAAAACAGCAACCTGGATTACAATATTGTTGAAAACTATATAGTGGTCAAACCTGCGGCAAAAAATACAAACTTGCCTGATGAGCCAATGCAGCAGGCAGAAACCATAGCTATTAAAGGAAAGGTAACCGCTGCCGAAGATGGCTTGAGCCTGCCAGGGGTAAATGTTTATATCAGGGGGACAACAGTAGGCACAACAACCGGAATGGATGGCGAATACCAGATTGATGTCCCTAAGGAAACCACTCACCTGGTGTTCTCTTTTATAGGTATGATTACACAGGAAGTGGCTATAAATGGGCGCACAACAATAAACGTTGTGATGCAATCAGCAGCCCTTGACCTTGGCGAAATGGTGGTGGTTGGTTATGGCATGGAATCGAGCAAACTCGTTTCGGGTTCGCTGGGCGTGGTAAGTGATGCCGATATCCGCGATGTGCCCATGCGCACCATTGATGGCGTGCTGCAAGGCCGTTCGGCAGGGGTACA
>CAYTUA010000391.1:0-10877 GCA_964440855.1 uncultured Lentimicrobiaceae bacterium | reverse complement strand
ATCAAACCAATACTGTTTACAGCCAGCTTATTGTAAAAGGCAACCGTGCCTGGCGGGAAATAATTTTGCAGCAGTGCGTAGTTGGAGTAATAAGAATTGTCGATGCCCAGTATGAGAAATCCAATCAAACTTTTCACCCAAAAATGCGAACCAAGCATGAGTTTATCCTTACTACAACACCATATGATGGCCAACACACCATAATAAGCGGTGAAGTGATAAAGAAAATAGCCCAAAACCCGCCATGGCTTGGGCAACTGATCAATATAACTGTCTTCAAAATCAAATGTGTAATTGAAAGCTATCAGCAGGGCTACAAAAAGAATGAAAAGTGCGTACAGCTTAAAGCTGAAGTAGTTGAGGTGAAATTCGCGGAAATAGAAGAAAATCTTTTTCATTGGCTTCGGTTAGCATCAACATTGAGGAGGTGCGAATTTACAATTATTCCCAAAAAACCAGCCAATGGTTTTTAACAAGTTACCACAATTCATGCTCCTGCTCAAATGAAACATTTACTGAAGCCGGAAAAAGCTCCACCGATTTATCATTGAGAAAGTTCCAGAAATGATCAGCACCGGGACCTTTGTCTGTATTGGTCAAAACAATGAGTGTTTTCTTTTGGGCTATATCGCGCAGGTAAAAACTTCTGAAGCCTTTCCACCAGCCATAATGATAAACCGCACTATCAGAAGCTGTTTTGATACGCCAGCCAAAACCATAATTGTCCACCCTGCGCCTGTGCCTTGGGCTTCCGGCCGTAAAAGCCTCCCGCAGAATTGTATCATGAACCAATAGTCCGTAGTTCAACCCCTTATCAAATCTGTATAAATCATCTACTGTAGAAAACATGCTTTTATCACCCATTACACCATTCAAATAATCGTTGCGTACGTGTATATACCTTCGGCCACGCAAATCGTGACCTGGCACACCAAATGATCTATAGGCAGAAACCACGGTGTCGAAGCGCATATTATAAACAAACGAATCATTCATCCCCAAAGGATCAAAAATTCTTTTCTTTAAAAACTCTTCAAAATACATCCCGCTTACCCTTTCTACAACCGAAGCCAGCAGGGCATAATTGGTATTACAATAATGAAAACCTCTGTTGGGCCTGAAATAAGGAGAGGGCTGGTGCTGAACAAAAAGTTCAATCATTTTGTCGTTGGTGAGCGGAATGGTTTTATCCTTCCATTTCTCATGTGCCAGGGATTCGTAGCGCGACAGCCCGGAACGGTGGTTGAGCAACTGCCTGATTGTAACATCCTCATAAGGCCATTCGGGAATAAAAGTGCGCACATCAACATCATAGTCCGGTATTGTTCCATCGCTGTGCAAAATCATGATCGCCATAGCCGTGAACATCTTGGATACAGATGCCAGTTCAAATTGGCTGTCAATCTGCAATGAATCCTGGCGCCGGCGCACATCCTTATAGCCAAAAGCCTTTTTATAAACCACCCTGCCCTGTTCTGCATACAATACAGTACCATTGAATCCGGTAATTTTGCGCAAGCGTTGAAAAACAGCATCTACATCATCTGCTTTTTGTTGAATTTGTTCTTGATCAGGTAAGGCAAACAGGCTGTCAATCAACAAAACCGGTGGTTCTACATTCCTTTTAAGCGTTTCTTGTTGGCCTTCATTCGTTTCACAAGCAGTAAGCAGAACTATTAAAAGGATTAAGTAAAGACTTATAATTAATTTACCCATGAACTTAAATTAGCGGCAAAAATACCAATTATGTAGAGCTCCTGACACTTCCAATTTTGTTAAAAAAACTTAGGGGTAGTTTCGCTTATAGATTATAAACGAAGTGTAAGAAATAAAGGCAAGCTGCAAAAGTCAATTGAACAAACTGTGTACCTTATCAAATTGTGCCTTGGCACCAAAACAAATACGCCTAAACAAAAGCCTGATAACAAGGGTCATAAAACAAAAAAAAGCCTCACAATGAAGGCTTTAGGTGTGGTACCAGCCGGGATCGAACCAGCGACACACGGATTTTCAGTCCGTTGCTCTACCAACTGAGCTATGGTACCTCCGTTTTTGGAGCGGCAAAGGTAACACATATTTTAAATTTCCTAAAAATTTTTCAATCTTTTCAAAACTATAGCTCATTATCAATAACTTTGCCTCCCAATTTTGTTTTATAACAGGCCATGAAACTAATCGTTGATATCGGAAACACCTTCATCAAATGTGCATTTTTTGATGCCAACGAACTGGTTCATCAATTTTCTGTGCCAGTAGATGAAGCCTTAAAACTCCCCGAAATGTTTAAAAACAGTCCTGTTCCGTCAAGCTGTTTTTTTTCAAGCGTACGGGAATTGCCCGAGGTGTTTGACAAGAGCTTGCCACCATCCATCGAAGTAAACCAACTGAGCCACCTTACACCTTTGCCTTTTAGAATCAACTACAGCACACCCGAAACATTGGGAAGAGACCGAATTGCAGCGGTGGCAGCAGCCTACCGGCGATTCCCAGATCAAAATGTATTGACAATTGACATGGGCACCTGCATCACATACGATTTTCTAAGCAGCGATGGTGTTTACCATGGCGGCGGCATAAGCCCGGGCATACAGCTGCGGTTCAAGGCCATGCATCAGTTTACAGGAAAACTTCCTTTGGCACCAAATACTGAAAATCCACCCTTGATTGGAAATAGTACAATTGCCTCCCTGCAATCAGGGGTAATGCATGGCATTCAAGCCGAGTTGGAAGGCATCATTCACAAATATTCCAAAATTTACGAAGATTTAACTGTATTAATAGGAGGTGGAGATAATAAATATTTTGATAAGGAGTTAAATTATAGCATCTTTGCAGCGTCAAATTTAGTTATTGAGGGATTAAAGGTAATTTCAGATTTTAATGAATATCAGTAAGTTGAAGAAAATTGCCGCGTTTATTTTGATGGTACTGGTCACAATGGGCTTATATGCACAGACCGGAATTGATTCACCTTACTCGCGATTTGGTATCGGACAGTTAGAGAATAAAAGTGCCAATGCCCGGCTCAAAGCCATGGGAGGTATTTCCAATGCTATTGGAAGCAACTCCTTCATTAACAACAGCAACCCGGCCACCTATGCACGGTTCGACTCCCTGTCGTTTCTGTTTAATGCAGGCGTGAGTGCTGGTTCGGCCACCTTGCGAACTTCCACACAAAGCGAGTCAGCATCCAATTCGCGCCTAACCTATATGAGTGTGGGTTTCCCGGTTACACCGTGGTGGCGTGCAAGTGCAGGTCTGCTTCCCTACTCAAGTGTAGCTTATGATGTACTCATACCTATTCAAAATGAACTTACAGGTAATTATGCCAAAACGTTTTCGGGATCAGGCGGATTAAACCGCTTTTATGTGGGTAGCGCAATAGCCATAACGAAAAGCCTTTCTGTGGGGGTAAACGCCAATTATGTTTTTGGTAAAAGCAACAACGATGTTTTGCTTCACTTTTTTGATTCTGTTTATTACGCCAACACCAAAATCGAGAATAAGATTCAAGTGAATAGTTTTATGTTCGATTATGGCTTGTTTTATGTGGCCGACTTAGGAAACAAATTCAACCTGCATGCCGGAATAAGCTATAGCCAGGAGATGAATTTAACAGCAAAACGCGAATATGCGGTTAAATCAATAACGGGTGGTGTTAATGGAAATCTTGAGCTTATAAGGGATACGATTGATTACCGGCCAGAAGAAGAAGGGAAGCTCATAATGCCGCAGGGAATTGGCTTAGGGCTTGCCATTGAAAAGAAAAACAGTTGGTTGGTAGGCGCAGACTTCAACTGGCAAAACTGGGAAAAGTTTGAGGCCTTCGGACAAAGCGATTCCCTCACCAATGCCTGGAATATTGCCATTGGCGGACAATATACACCTCCCCACACTTCAATTTCAAAGTATTGGAAACGTATCACTTATAGGGCTGGATTACGGTACGACCAAACCTATCTCAATTTAAGGGGAGAGGCAATTAACGAGTTTGGCATAAGTTTTGGTATGGGATTGCCTGTACCACGTTCTTTAACAAGTGTTGATGTGAGTCTTGAACTGGGGCGCAGAGGAACAGTTGCTAATAATCTGGTTCAGGAAACTTTTGTTAATTTTACTTTGGGCGTTGCCATATATGAACGCTGGTTTGTAAAACGAAGGTACCATTAACACAACAAAATGGAGTTAGAACTATTACCAAATTATAATTAAAGTTTATGAAAACTAAACTAATCTTACTGGTGGCGGGTTTGCTTGCAACAGTTTCTGTTAGCGCAAACATTTCGAAGGAGGCCCTTTTTATCGAACAAGCTGCCCAATCGCAATCACGCTATGGCGACGACAGTGCTACATGTGTAATTAACTTTTCACTTTACCGCGAATTTCTAAAGCAATGGCGCGCCAGCGATTACACCAACCGCATGATTTACGAAATCATCAATCCATGGCGCTGGGTTTTTAACAATTGTCCCCTTGCCAGCGAAAACATTTATATAGATGGTGTGCGTATTTTGCAATTCCAGATAGAGAATGCCAAATCAGAAGCAGAAAAAGAAAAGTATATTGATACCTTGATGATGGTTTATGACCAACGCCTTGAGTATTTTCCCGAATTTCATGCCGGACACTCCCGCCGCGGAACGCCGCAAGAAGGTTCAGTCCTGGGACGAAAAGGGGTTGACCTTTACACATTGGCGCCCGATCGCTATGAAGAAGTTTACAACATATTAAAGAAATCAGTTGAGTTGGAAGGCAACCAATCTGATGGCACTGTGTTGATTTATTACTTCAGGTCGGTTATCCGTATGGCCAGGGCTGGTGCGGTTGACAGCACACTTATTGTTGATGCCTACGACCAAATTATTGATATCCTCGACTTGAACATCAAGGGATATGCCGAGCAAGGTAACAGCCGATGGGAAGAGATTTACAAAAACTACAAAGGCAATATTGAAGCTACTTTCGAACCTTTTGCCACTTGTGAGGATATGGTACGGATTTATGCCAGGAAGTTAGACAAAGACCCCAATGACATTGAGCTGTTAAAGAAAGCAACGTCTATGCTCGACCGCCGCAGCTGCCAGGATGATCCTTTATATCTGTCTGCAAGCATGCGTTTGCACGAACTGGAACCAAGTCCAGAATCTGCATTCCATATTGGAAGGCTGTTGTTGCGCGAGGAAAAATACAGCGATGCCCTTCCCTACTTATCTGAAGCTACAGGGTCAGATAATGTTGATCGGGCGCATCTCGCCTACCGCCTGCTTGGTGAAATATACCGTGTAATGAAAAACTATCCACGTGCACGACAAATGGCCCTGAAGGCGATAGAGCTTGACCCCAGTGATGGCAATCCATATATATTAATTGGTGATATGTATGCTTCCAGTGCCAAAGATTGCGGTGATGGCGACCTTTATGGCAAAGCAGCTTACTGGGCTGCCGTTGATAAGTATGTGCGGGCCCGTCAGGTGGATCCCTCTGTGGCTGAACTGGCCAATAGTAGAATAAGTGCCTACCAGGCTTATTTTCCAACACTCGAGGCCATTTTCTTCCACGACTTCAAAGAAGGTGACACTTTTACTGTTGAATGTTGGATAAATGAAAACACAACCATCAGGGCAGCAAAGCAATAAAACTTTGGTAAACCCTGAAATAAAATCTAAATATTTTTTCTTAAACATCATGACCATATCGATGGTCATGATGTTTTTTTCCTGCGAAAACCCTATTGCTGTTTTACAGGAATTTAGCCGGGAAGATACCCTATCGGCCGTAACAGCAAAAGATGTTGTGTATACAAGGAGCGATTCGGGCCGTGTTCAGATGCGCCTGCATGCCCCCCTCATGAATAAGTTTGAAGGTGACGATCCGGCTACCGAATTTCCCGAAGGGTTTGTAGCTTATTTCTATGACTCTGTTGATGTGATGAGTTCCACCATCAGGGCTGATTACGGTATCAATTACGAAAAAGCCCGACTACTGCTGGCCCGCAGTAATGTTGAAGTAGAAAACTTTACAACACAAGAAAAACTTTTTACCGAAACCCTTTATTGGAATCAGCAAAACAAAACAATCTTCACACGGGCTTCTGTTAAAATAACATCGCCCGACCGTGTAATATACGGCGACAGCTTGACTGCCAGCGAAGGATTTGAGCAAAGGGTTATTCACAATATCAAGGCAACACTCGAGGTTGAAGAGGAAGAATAATACAGGCTAAACAGCTTTTAACTATTTTTGTGGTGCCTCTAACGAAAACAATTACGTGGACAACTGGCAAATAATTATTTTAACGCTTTTGCTCTCTGCCTTTTTTTCGGGTATGGAAATAGCCTTTGTGAGTTCAAACAGACTGCGCATTGAACTTGACTTGAAAAAAAATCTCTTGAGTGCTCGCATATTATCACGCTTTTATAAAAACCCCTCCCACTTTATTGGCACTTTGCTGTTTGGTAATAATGTTGCTCTGGTAGTGTATGGCATTGCCATGGCCAATGTGCTCAAACCTGCTATTGTTTCGTGGCTGCCCGAAAGCATTTACAGCAATTTTTCCTTGCTCTTATTACAAACTGTCATTTCAACCATTCTGGTCTTAATTGTTGCCGAATTTCTGCCCAAAATTTTTTTTCGCATCAACCCCAATGGTCTGCTCAATGCTTTTTCTGTGCCTGTTTACCTGATTTATTACGCATTTTATCCGATTATCGTATTGTATATTGGCATTTCGGAACTAATCCTCAAAAGTGTTCTGCGCATCGAACTTACCCGGAGCGATTATCGATTCAGTTCCGTTGATTTGAATGATTACCTCAAGGAGTATGCCCAGCAGGAAGAATCGGAAGATGATGTGCAACACGATATTCAGCTATTTCAAAATGCCATTGAATTCCGCCATGTAAAATTGCGCGAATGTATGGTGCCACGTACCGAAATCGAAGCTGTAAGTTCAAATGCCACTATGGCGGAATTACGGCATAAATTTGCTGAAACAAAACATTCTAAAATATTGATTTACAGTGATAATATAGACAATATTGTTGGATATGTGCATTCATTTGATATGTTTAAAAACCCCATGTCAATAAGCGAAATAATCCGCGAAATTCAAGTATATCCCGAAACTTTTGCCGCCAACCGCTTGCTAAATCAATTTATACAGGACCGCCAGGGTATTGCCCTGGTGCTTGATGAATTTGGGGGTACTTCCGGTATCGTATCAATGGAAGACATTATAGAAGAAATATTTGGCGAAATTGATGATGAATTTGACGAGGACTCAACCATAGAAAAAAAATTAGGCGACAATGAGTACATCTTCTCCACCCGTCTCGAAATCGACTACCTCAATGAAACCTATAAATTAGGGTTTCCGGAAGCGGAAGATTATGAAACATTGGCGGGTTTTATACTGCATTATCATGAAAGTATTCCCGAGGATCATGAGGAAGTGATTATACATCCCTATAAAATTAAGGTGCTTAAAGCTACAGAAAATCGTTTGGATGAAGTGCACCTTAAATTATTGGAAGATTAAAAGCAAATCCCACCTTATTTAAGCATTATTCAATAGCTGCATCAACAGCCCCAACCTCTTTGTTTAAAGTTATCAACATGTTATAGTGCTGAATAACTGATTAATACAATATATTGGGACAGCCTTGTTAAAATCAGGATTTTATTTTTCTACTTAAAGTTTCTGTTGTACATTTGCACCCTGTTTTAAAAAAGATAGATACACTATGGCTGTAATTGGAAAAATCAGAAAACACTCCTTGTTGTTGATTGTTGTTATTGGTGTTGCTTTGGCAGCATTTGTACTTGGCGACCTGTTTCAGGGAGGAGGGGGCGGACGTCCGGTTGTAAATGTCGCAACAATTGGGGGCGACGACATTAGCATTATGGAATTCAACCGGAAATTTGAGCAAAATGCCGAAGCCACCCGTCAGCAAATGCAAAATGAGCGCTTGTCGCAAGATGACCTCTTCAGGATTCGCGAACAAACCTGGAGCCAGATTTTGCAAGATATAATAATGGGCAAGGAGTATGACAAATTAGGTCTTACAGTAACCACCGATGAGTTGTTCGATCAGGTTCAGGGCCCCAAGCCCCATCCTGCTGTCTTGCAGAACTTCTCCAATCCCGAAACCGGTGAATACGACCGCAGCATGGTGCTGAATTATTTGCAAAACCTGGACAACATGGAACCAGCTGCAAAAGAGCAGTGGTTGGTTTTTGAAAAATACATCAAGGACGACAGGCTGAATACCAAATACAACAACCTGATTACGAAAGCCTATTACACACCAAGTGCCTTGGCACGTGCCGGTTGGGTTGACCGCAACCACAAAGCAGATTTCGATCTTGTAGCCGTGCGCTTTGCCAACATCAACGACAGTTTGGTAACCGTTACCGATAAGGATTACAAAACCTTTTACGATGAAAACAAACATATGTATGAGCGTCAGGCTAGCCGCGACATCGAATATGTTGTTTTCGACATCCTGCCTTCTGCTGATGACCAACGTATGGCACAAAATTTCGTTCAAAATCTTGTAGAAGAATTTAGTACAACCAGCAACATCGCAGGTTTTGTTAATGCAAATTCCGACAGCCGCTACAACGAGGCATGGCAAGGCCGTGGCGATGTTCCTGTTTCATTGGAGGAAATAATGTTCGAAGCCGAAAAAGATTTTGTTTATGGTCCCTATTTTGAAGATGGCAGCTACAACCTGGCCCGCCTTGTAGATGTTACTACCCGCCCCGATTCGCTGAAAGCCAGCCATGTGTTGATTGCATACCAAGGCGCCATGCGCAGCGAGCAAACACGCAGCAGAGAAGAAGCCGAAAGAATTGCCGATAGTTTATTGACAGTAATTAAACGCAGCCCTGCCCAACTCACCCCTGTTGCTGCAAGCATGTCGGACGATGGCAGCGCAGCACAAAACAGCGGAGACCTCGGCTGGTTTGCCGACGGACAAATGGTTCCCCCTTTCAATGAGTTTGTAGCCGAAAATAATATAGGGGCCATTGGCAAGGTAGAAACGGATTTTGGTTTCCACATTATACAGGTGACCGGAAAAACGGAGCCACAGGAAAAGATCAAACTTGCTTTGATCACCCACGAAGTTACCCCCAGCTCGCAAACCTTCCAGAATGTGTTTGCTAAAGCCAGTAAGTTTGCTACCGAAACCCGCAGCAGGGAACAATTTGATGAAGTGGTTGAGCGCGATGGCCTATCAAAAAGGCTTGCCCCCAACCTCACCCAAATGACCAACAACATCCCCGGCATTCAAAACCCACGGCAAATCGTTCGCTGGGCCTTTGACAAAAGCACGGATGTGGATGATGTTTCCACCATCTTTGATATGGATGATAAATATGTCATTGCTGTATTGACCAAAAAATGGGAGAAAGGCATCCCCGCCCTCGAAGATATGAAAGAACAGATAGCGGCCCAGGTATTGAACAGGAAAAAAGGCGAGTACCTTGCCGAACAAATGAAAGCCAACCTGGACGACTTGAATGCCCTCGCTGCAAAATTTGATGTGACAGTTGAACAACTTTCACAGCAAAGCTTCGATGCCCGCACCGTTGGTAGCTATGGCATGGAAAACAAGCTGATTGGTGTCATGTTTGGCATTGAAACGGGCGAAGTTGCCGGCCCTGTTATTGGTAACAGTGCCACTTTTGTCGCAAAAATGACCAATATGAACAAGGCTGACGAACCCGAAAATTTTGACAATATCAAACGCGACCAGCGCAACCTGTTCAGTAATTCAGTTCGTAACAACAGTGCCTTCAGAGCCCTTGAAAAACTGACAAAAATAGAAGACAACAGACTGAATTTTTATTAGGCTGAAAGTTTTTGATCAAACTAAGAAAAAACCGCTTCCTGATGGGGCGGTTTTTTTTGTGGCCCATCTGCTGATTATTTGTTTTAGCTTGCCTGAACACTTCGCAAAGCATCCGATACTCCACACTATCTTGTAGCTTTAGCTACACCAGTAGAACATTTTCAAATGTTGTGAATTTACGAGCTACAGATTTCCCTGTATGCTATTTAGAACCATTCTATATTTCAAATCAGTTGGTGCACTTTTTATGGTTTTTGGCATTAATCAGTGAAAGGGGGGGATATTAGCACTGCCTCAAACTATATGAACCAAACACCAACATATAGCTCTAATTTACGCAATCATAAAACCTTATTGGTTTTAGCCAGTATCGTGGATTGGTTATATAAAATTGTATTACAAGCATTTACCCCCCTCCCGCTATTTCTACAGCCATACCGGCACAGCCAAACATGGTTAAACTATTTATGGTATAATGCGGCTTATCATGGACTATATGATGAGGAGCTGTTTTACAGACAATATGTGCCTTGTTGCACAACAAAATATATCTTTTGGCTGGGGAAGAATAAGTTTGACCGAACAACGGCCATCCTTGCCGGTGCAGGGCACGGGGGGTGGCAGCCGCAAAAGGGGAAACTGGCGGTTAACTTGGGTCAGCCAAAGCAATAAATCACTTTTCCAATAAATTTTCAAAAAAATAAAACAAAAATATATGAAAACAAAAACTTTAATTCTAATATTCGCAATAATGATTGGCAATTTTTCGTGTTCCAAAACGAGCATTGAAAACCAGATACCAGATGATTACATCTTGAACAAAAGAACATTATTGACAATAGAGAGTGTGATTCCTAATGAGATTTACTATACTGAAACTATCAAAATGACTGAAAAGTTAAAAGCAAAAGGTTATACAGCTAATATGAATGAAAGCTTGATTGTCGAGTACCAGGAGATGCCTTTGGTTTCAGTTACAACTCCGCTATATCATTCATTAAAAAACTCACTTGAAGTCTT
>CAYTUA010000390.1:0-10243 GCA_964440855.1 uncultured Lentimicrobiaceae bacterium | reverse complement strand
CATTTTGGGTGCCATTGAAGAAGGCCTTGGGGGCAAGCCCGAACTGTATTATATCAAATCGCTTATGGACGGCATTTCTTCGATTGCACTGGCATCCGGACTGGGAATTGGGGTTTTGTTTTCCATTGTTCCCCTTTTTATTTATCAGGCAGGGCTCACCTTGTTAGCTGCTTATTTTGGGGCGTTTATGCCCGAATTAATGGTCAGTGGCATTTCGGCAACGGGCGGTGTATTGCTCGTAGGCTTGGGCCCAATATTTTGAATATCGCAAAAATCAGCATCCTCAACCTGCTACCGGCACTGCTGATGATAGTTATGCTCACCCAGCTTTACCTATGGTTTGGCCTTTAGCATGCTGCTCCGAACAACCATTGATTTTTGGTTTGACTGCATGTTTATTGTTAAATTGAAATGAATTGACAATGTTTTATTAGTTTTGCAAACGCGTGCGGTTGGTACTTTTATTATTTCATATAAACCGCATTGATAATAAGATTGTTACACCACGTATATTTATTTGGACAATGAGAAAATGGCGTATTGAAGATTCAGCTGAGCTCTATAATATCACTGGTTGGGGCGTTGATTATTTTTCGATTAATGAAAAAGGGCATGTTTCTGTATCACCCCGCAATGATGGCAGTGATATCGACCTTGCTGAACTGATTGATGAATTGCAGTTGCGTGATGTAACAACTCCTGTGCTGTTGCGCTTTCCCGATATCCTGAATAGCAGGATTGAGAAAATGGATCAATGCTTCAAAATTGCAGCAGAAGAGTATGAATTTCAGGGTAAAAATTTCTTGGTTTATCCCATCAAGGTCAATCAGATGCGCCCTGTAGTGGAAGAAATTGTGAGCCATGGAAAAAAGTTTAACATTGGTTTGGAGGCTGGTTCAAAGCCTGAATTACATGCTGTAATTGCCATCAACACTGACAACGATTCGCTGATAATCTGCAATGGATATAAAGATGAAGATTATATTGAATTGGCATTGCTGGCACAAAAAATGGGCCGCACCATTTTTATAGTGGTCGAAAAACTAAACGAGTTAAAATTGATTGCGCGCATAGCCAAAAGGCTGAAGGTGAAGCCCAATTTAGGTATTCGTATCAAACTCGCCAGTTCGGGTAGTGGTAAATGGGAAGATTCAGGAGGTGATGTGAGTAAGTTTGGCCTTACTTCAAGTGAATTGCTTGAGGCACTTGATTTCCTCGAAACAAACAATATGAAGGAAAGCCTGCGGCTGGTACATTTTCACATTGGCAGCCAGGTAAACAAAATTCGCAGGATAAAAATTGCTTTGCGTGAAGCTGCCCAGTTTTATGTACAAATTTGCCAATTAGGCTACAATCTTGATTTTGTGGATGTTGGTGGTGGATTAGGTGTTGACTACGACGGCACACGCTCTGCCAACAGTGGAAGCAGCGTGAATTACAGTATTCAGGAATACGTGAATGATGCTACTTCGAGCATGGTGGACGCCGCCAATAAAAACGATTTGCCCCACCCCAATATCATTACAGAGTCGGGGCGTTCGCTCACGGCACACCATTCGGTGCTGGTTTTCGAGGTGCTGGAATCAGCAGGTGTTCCAACCTGGGATGATGAGGAGGAAGTGAAGGAAGATGATCACGAACTTTTGGTAGAACTTTATAATTCGTGGGAATCGCTCACCCAAGCCTCCATGCTTGAAACATGGCACGATACCCAACAAATTCGTGAAGAATCGCTCGATAGATTTAGCCTTGGTTTGCTCGACCTCAAGACAAGGGCGCAAATAGAACGCCTTTTTTGGTCAATTGCCAAAGAAATCAATCAAATGGCCGGCAAAATGAAGAGGCCCCCCGAAGAACTGTTAAACTTACCCAAATTGCTGGCTGACAAATATTTTTGCAATTTCTCCCTTTTTCAATCGCTGCCAGATGCATGGGCCATTGATCAGGTTTTTCCGATTATCCCCCTGCAAAGGCTCGACGAAAAACCCGAAAGGGCTGCTACACTGCAAGACATCACCTGTGATTCGGATGGTAAAATAGACAACTTCATTGCCACAAAAAATTTCTCCCATTATTTGCCAGTTCACAGCCTGAAAGCTCGCGAGTCCTATTATATAGGTGTATTTTTGGTTGGGGCTTATCAGGAAATTCTAGGCGATTTGCACAATTTGTTTGGCGACACCAATGCTGTGCACATATCAGTGAACGAAAATGGATATGAAATTGACCAGATCATTGATGGCGAAACAGTTGCAGAAGTGTTGGATTATGTGCAATACAATTCAAAAAAACTGGTTCGAACAGTTGAAACATGGGTGACAACGTCCGTAAAACAAGGAAAAATCAGTACGGAGGAAGGTAAGGAGTTTTTATCGAACTACCGATCAGGACTTTACGGATATACTTATCTTGAGTAGTACCAAACCCAATTTTTTGAAGTCGCATTCCAATCATGAAAAATATTATTGCTTTTGGTGAAACCCTGCTGGATATTGTGCACGACGGCAAAGCTGTTTTGGGTTCATTTCCTGGTGGCTCCATTCTCAATGCCTCAGTTTCGATGGCACGTTGCGGACTTCCTGTAAGGCTCATGACCGAAATTTCTGAGGATGGCCCCGGGAAATTAATCAAGGATTTTCTGAATGAAAATGAGATTGATTTTGGTTATGCCTGTCAATATGTTGAAGGCAAAACAGCGATAGCCTTTGCTATGCTTGATGGTCAGGGAAAAGCAAACTATACTTTTTACAAGGATTATCCAAAGGAAAGATATACCACCGGTTTGCCAGAAATGGACAAGGACAGTCTGTTTGTTTATGGATCGTTTTCAGCTTTGGACGGGGATTTGGTGCATGTTTTGCATCCACTGGTAAACAGGGCCCGCGAGGCAGGCTCAATTTTATATTACGACCCCAACCTGAGGCAAAATAGTTTGAGCCAGGTCAAGGACCCTATGTCGCTGTTGCGTTTTAATCTGTTCTCGGCCCATATCATCAGGGGGTCGGATGAAGATTTTATGTACGTTTTCGATACAGACGATATTACCCGGATTTGGGAGATGATTCAGCCTTCTGTTTGTAGATTGCTGATTGTTAGCCGGGGAGCAAGTAATTTGCACGTGGTTTACAAGGGCAGGTTCTTTACAGTGCATGTGCCAGATATGGATGTTGTTAGTACCGTTGGTGCTGGGGATGCCTTTAATGCGGGCCTTATTGCTGCCGTAAATAAGCTGGACCTGCATCGCGACGATCTGAACAAGCTCACCGAAAAGCAATTGCATTTTATTCTGGAGAATGGCATTCGCTTTGCAACAGAAGTTTGTGCTTCCAAAAGCAATTATATTTCGATTGAATCAGGTATAGCTTTCCGAAACACTCCCTTGCCCTGATGAAGGCCGCAGGTTTTTTAGATATTGCCAATCAAGGTAATAAAGCAGTTTTATGCTGAAGCTGTTGCTCATTGGTGCTTCAAAAGTTTCCTGCAGGTTTTTAGTATAGCTGCTCACTGTATGCCCGCCGTTGGTGTTGTTGAATACAGCATTTTTCCATACAAGCAGCAATTCGCTTCCCGGAGCAAAGTCCCATTTAAACACCATGTCAATATTGAATGCGTTTACGCTGAAATCTTCGTTGGAAGCGTAGTCATTTTCGTTCAGCCTGCCGTTTTCAAGTAAATCATAATATCCCGAATAGTTTACGCGTAGCCAATAATGACGCATCCTGAATGCCAGGGATGTGTTCTTTGAGAATACATAATCTGCACTGATAGATGTAGTTATATTTTTAACATCGCGGCTGCCAAAAATAATGTCGCAGTAATTTGAACTGTTTAGGCTATCAGTTACATAGCCTATATCGTTCAGTTGGTAGTGGAGGTGAAGTTCAGGCTGGAGTAAAAAACTATTGCCCAATCGCAAACGGGGGCTTATTGATGCATTCCAATTAAATTGGTCATATTCGTTTGAATGCCTGATACCAAACCGGTAGTCGATAAGGAATTTTTTGCGGTAGTCGGGCGACCACCACACACCAAGACTATAAGCGGGTGGGCGGTAAAACTCACGCCATTCGGCGCGGGCTTCGTAGAAATCGCGGAAACCGAAAGGGGTGTAATTGATGTTTCCACCAAAAGTGAAATGGTTCAGATTGGTGGCCCGGAAATCGCCTCCCATTTCGAGTATGGTAAACACACTATTTACGTAGTGGTAATAATGGTTGACATAAATCCGGCTGTATGATTGCAAAAGATTGCCATGCTGTTCGTATTCATTGTAGCGGAAATTAAAACCTTGCGCAATCTGATCTTTACGGTGTTGAAAGCCAAAATCGTTGGGGTCGTAGGTGTCAGTAATCAGGTTGAACCAGCTATCAGCCAAAAAGTTTCCACTTATCTTGCCAATACGGGCAAAAAATCGCTGACCGGTAATTGTTGGTTCCTCTGCCGAATAGCGCTGGCTTACATTCAGCATACCGGTAAGTTCATAGGTATTTGACTTTTCGCGCAATTTGAACTCTGTGCCTGAAACATTGGCTGCGGTTTTGTTTTCAGGTTTATAAACATTTGTATTGTAAACACTTATATTGGAGTTATTCTTTAGTGCCTGATCAAAAATTACCATGTTGAAATTGGTGTATGGCTCGGTAAGGATGCGCTCCTGTTTTCCGCTCGAATCTTCTACAATGGCATAGGTGTTGGCTGTCATGGCATTGAATACACCTATCCCCAGTCCACCGGATGTTTTACCCGATAATTTGGCGGCGTTTATCAATTGGGCACTTTCCGGGTTGTCGATAATGCTTTCGGCATCATAATCGTTCCTGATGGCAGAATAGCCGGATGGTCTGGCTCCTATTCTTCTGGAATAGAATACGCTGCCTTTGCTAAACAATTCCATGCCTTCGGTAAAGAAAGGTCTTTTTTCACCATAGTAAACTTCGAAAGGAGAGAGTGAATAAACCAGCTCATCCGATTCAACATGACCAAAATCAGGGATTAAGGTCAGGTCGAGGGTAAAGCTTTCGTTCAGCCCAATTTTAAGGTCCATGCCGTAATTGTATGCATAATTCCAGCGATTGTTTTCTGTGCTGTGGTTGGCATAGGTTGAAAAGTAAGGCATACCGCTCAAGCGCAGTGGGGGTGCCACACCAGCAATCCCGGCCAATTCACCAGATTGATTTAACACACCGCCTTGCTTAGGATCCACCGGATTCCACCAGGAATATTCGCGCTTGCGCTGCAAGCTGCGTACAAAGTTTATGCCCCAGTTGTTGTGGCCATTGCGAGGAAAGCGCAAGGCCGAAAAAGGTATTTCCATTTCAACCAACCAGCCCGAATCACTTATGCTGACACTGCTTTTCCAAACTGCATCCCAGTCGAAATCGCTGTTGCCGCTATTGTTTATGCGCATATCAGCTTGAACGCCCCTCGTGGTTACATAAAAACCAAAAGCATTTAGGCCATCATTAAACGGATCAATGCGGACACCAAAATAATCAGCCAAGCCAATATTGTCGCGGCTGCCAAGCTCATAATTAAGGCTGTCGGGATAGGGGTCATATATTTTGACACCAATGTAGATGGCGTGGTCATCGTAAAGTAACCTTACTTTGGTATCATAGGTGGAGGCTTTCCCAACAAGTGGTTCTGATTGAATAAATTGTGAAGCAAAAGGTGCATCCTGCCACCCGCTTTCTTTGAGCATTCCATCTATTTGAACAGATTCGCTCAGCTCAAAAGCTTCCAATATTTTCACCTGCTGACCCGAAAGCTTGATGTTCAAAAGAAAAAACACGCTTAAGAGCAATAAAAAAAAACTTTTCATGGGATGATATCAGGATGTCTTTTCTAGAGATTTCAAAACAATACAAAAGTAAGGATTTAGCCGAAAAAAATGTTCATCGAATGAAGGATTGGTAGCTTTGGACAAGTTAAAGGCAATCGATGCCAGATTGCGTCTTTTAGCTGCTGTAAAATCGCTAAAATTGAAAAGTAATTTGGGTGTCGTAACCAACAAAGAACTGCTTGTTGTAAAGCTAAAAAGTGAAGGTTGCGGAAAAAATAAAATTTCTGCCCGGAGCCACCAATCCTGATGAATAAGGCCGGTAGCGCTGATTGGTGATATTTTCGATGCCACCGGCAAGATTAATTTGTTGGGATAATTTGTAAACTCCCTTCAGATTGACTGTAAGCCATGCCGGGGAGTATGGATTGCCATCTGCATCGGTGGCATACTGATGCACCTTGCTTTTTTCTTCCTCTGGCATATTTTCGTAGGAAACTTTGCTGGAATAATTTGCATTCAGTTCTACAAGCCATTTATCCTGGTTGAAAGTAATTCTGCTGCGGCCAAAAAATGGTGCCGCATGCCGCAAGGGGCTTTTGCTGCCATCATCCAGCTCCTCTTCCCCTTTTTGGTAGCTCAGGCTGGTAAACCAACTTAGGCTGGCCGGCAATTTTATTTCCAGACCTCCCTGAATGCCAAAAACCCTGGCGCTTGC
Organism: uncultured Lentimicrobiaceae bacterium; assembly: GCA_964440855.1. GTDB lineage: Bacteria > Bacteroidota > Bacteroidia > Bacteroidales > F082 > CALAZZ01. The sequence goes on along the minus strand of CAYTUA010000390.1, from coordinate 3,746 downwards.
AGCGTTTTGGATGGCCAATACGCGGCTCATTTCCCCATCATATAATATGGAGTCGGCCCCATTGAAATCAAAAGGCCGCCTTACTAGTGCATCAGTCAATAAGGTGTAATAGGCCGAAAGGTCCACTTTGGCTTTTTGGCCCAGAAAACGCGCCATCCCTATATCAAAACTCCTGGCATATTCTGCTTTCAGGTCTGGATTGGGAACAATAACCGACCCCGGTTCCGAATCAAATACTTTCCCGATATCGTCCACATTGGGCGAACGAAAACCGGTGGCAAAATTGGTGCTCAGGCTCCATTGCTGGGTGGGATTATACACCAATCCGGCACTTCCGTTGAATGCACCGTCATTTATTTGAGCAGTTTCGAAAGGGAAGGGGAAAAATTCAGTTTCAAAGCGGGCGTCCAGCAGGTAGTGTGAATAACGCAAGCCAGCATTGGCCAGTAGTTTTGGATTAAAACGGTACTGATAGCCGGCAAATAAACCCATTGAACCCAGGCTTGATTCCGGATAGCGCGCAGAAACAGGGCTAACGGCCCCTGTTTCGATATCCTCTTGGCTACCGGTTGATTCCACCTCGTTATTTATCAATTCTAGACCATAATATAAACTAGCCTGTTCTGTGATTTTTTTGTTGAAATCAGCTTGCAAATTATACACCCATACTTTTTCGTGCCGGCTTCTCAATTTCACACTGTTGAAGCTTCTGTCGTGCCTGCTTTCCTCAAACAATTGTGCCGACAGCTTGATGGCCATCTCATCATACAATTGATTGCTGGTGTGATGGTTGATTGTCAAAACATTCATCATCCAAACCTGCGGACCATAATACCAAACGGCACTTCGCAGTTTATCGTTTCTGTATTCAATCAAGCGGTCGTAGCGGTCGTAATCAGATGTTTGCGAAAAAACCAGGTTATATCCAAAATCCCACTCCTCATTGGGTTTGAAATGGATTTTTTGCAAAATGCTCAATTGGTCAAAACCAGAAGGGATTTGCAAACGGGCATTATCATTTTCAATTACCTTGTCTTGTCCATCAACCCGTTGTACATATTCCTTTCTCAAATATTCATCAGGACCATATTTGCCCATCCGCAGATCCCCATAGCTGTTGTAGGTGATGCTGCTTAATGCAGCCCATTTTGAACCGCCAAAATTCAGCATCACATGTCCTGTTTTTTCGGCATTGGCCGAAGCCAGCCTGAAAGTGGCCTTTCCATTTATAGCAAAGTGGTGTGTTTCGGAAAGTTTTGGTTCAATCAGCTTAAAGCTCATCACCCCCCCAATGGCGTCGCTGCCATACATGACTGAGCCGGGGCCGAACAAAACTTCTGCCCGCTCTACGGCAAAAGGATCGATCGAGATGATGTTTTGCAAATTTCCGCTCCTGAAAATGGCGGTATTCATGCGGATACCATCCACAGCCAGCAGCAGGCGGTTAGCTGAAAAGCCTCGTATCATGGGACTTCCGCCGCCTTGCTGGCTTTTCTGTATAAACACTTCACCCGAATTCCCCAGCAGGTCGGCGGCAGTTTGCGGATTTTGCAACTGCACTTCAAACGCCCTGATGCTGCTGACGCGTTGCGTAAGGTCGCGGCGCGATTGCGACCAGCGGGTTGAGGAAACAACCACCTCATCAAGCCTGAAATCAGTAGATTCCATATAGATAATGAATCCTTTTTGATTGAGTTGCTTGTAGCTTAACAGCTTTGTTTTGTAACCCAATAAACTGAAATATATAGAATCAGCACCTGCGAAAGCCGCCATATCTGCTTTGCCTTGCATATCCGTAAAAGTAGATTGTTTTGGCGTGTTGCTGCTTACTGTTACATAGGCTAAAGGACTGCTGTGGTCCCTGTCGAGCACAACAAGCTGCTGACTATGCACAAGGCTGCTACTTGCCAGCATGATGGAAAACAAACTGAATATAATATTGAAATAGCGGGGGATATGCATCTTAACATGAAATTAGAAAGAGGAGGCAAAGATACGATTTATAAAGTGATCGTGGGTTGTGACAAGCAGCAAAGTATTGTGAATACTGTTGTTTCAGCGCGTTAAAACAAAATTAACATTAACATAATGTTTGCTTAATTGGCTTCAACTGTTTTAACAGGACTTTTGCCACATAAAATTTTCACCTAAACCTAAACTTAAATGCAAATGAAAAAGTTTTTAATTTATTCTTTGATCGCCACCATGGCCATCTTTACATCGTGCAAAAAGGACGATGACGAACAAAAAAACGCACCCAAAGTTACAACTCCTGAAGCACAGGAAGCTTTAACCGGTGCCAGTGTCGAAATCAGCTTTGCCTATACAGCCGAAGCAGGTTTTAAATCTTCAAGCGTTTCAGCTACCAATGGCACAGCCACTGTTGCTACTGATGGAACTGCCGGTGCTACTTCAGGTACAATAGTAGTTAACTTTGCCGGAACTTCAGCCGGTGCCGGTGCAGTTACACTAACTGTTACTGATGACCTCAACCAAAGTGACGATGCTACAGCAGTTATCAATGTTGTTGCTGAGCAAACCACTTTCTACGTTTCAGGCAACATCACCGAGGATGCTACCTGGGAAACAGGAAAGGTTTACATTCTCCAAAGTCGTATTGCCGTTGTTGACGGAGTTACGCTCACCATAGAGCCTGGCGTTATCGTGAAAGGCGAAGCAGGAACAGGTGCCAATGCTACAGCTTTATTGATTGCCCGTGGCGGCATGCTGATGGCCGAAGGAACAGCCGATGCACCTATCATTTTTACCAGCGTGGCAGATGAAATTATGCCCGGACAAATTGCCAGTCCCAACCTTGATCCTGACATTGATGGATTGTGGGGAGGCATACTTGTGTTGGGTAAAGCACCAATCTCTGCAGATGCTGAGGCAGTTCAAATTGAAGGTGTTCCCCCGTCTGATCAAAATGGGCTGTATGGTGGTACTGATCCTAACGATAATTCAGGTGTTATTCGCTACATCTCGATTCGTCATGGTGGTTCAAACATTGGCGAAGGCAATGAGATCAACGGCTTGACGATGGGTGGCGTGGGAGCCGGTACCGTTATTGAGTATGTTGAAGTGATTGCCAACCAAGATGATGGCCTGGAATGGTTCGGAGGAACAGTAAATGTAAATCACGTTCTTGTTTGGAATTCAGGTGATGATGCACTCGATACAGATCAGGCCTGGGCTGGTACTATGGATAACTTTGTTATCATTGCAGGACCAACAACTGACCATGCACTTGAAATTGATGGCCCTGAAGGTTCATTATTGGATGCCCATACAGTCAAAAATGGCTCTATTAAAGGACATCCGACTGCTGAATTAGGTGATTTCCGCGATGGTGCCAGAGCTACTTTTGAGAATATTTACTTCTTCAATTTTCCTGATCCGGCAAATTCTGATGGCAGGGGCGACTTTTCATTATCTGGTGATGAGTCAAACAGCAACTTCCAGGATGGTATCCTCGTGTTTAACAACTTGCAGGTAACATTGCCCGAAGGTGTTGCAATGACCGATGTGTTCAAAAACGGAACACATGTACATGCAACCAATGTAGCACTTGGTGCGAATACTGTAGGTGCCGATTTGACAAAGTTTGTTGGTTGGACATGGGCCGAAGTTGCTGGGGAATTAAGTGATTTTTAATCCAGTCCTCACTTTAATCATATTTCAAAGCTCGCAAGATATATTTTCTTGCGGGCTTTGTTTAGTAAACCTTAATCAAATATCCAATCTCC
>CAYTUA010000389.1:0-4798 GCA_964440855.1 uncultured Lentimicrobiaceae bacterium | reverse complement strand
TTCACAACAAGGCGTTGTATGCTGGCATCATTGGCTTTTGAACCAATGGTGTTTATTTCGCGGCCCATTTCCTGGGTTATAAAGGAAAGCTTTCGTCCGGACTGCTCCTCGTCAATGGTTTCCATAAAATAGTGGCAATGGGCTGCAAGCCTTACTTTTTCTTCATTAATATCAAGCCTTTCCAAGTAATAGATCATTTCTTGCTCAAAGCGGTTGGGGTCAACAGTCTCTTTGCCCGACACCTCTTCCAGGCCTTTGTTGATACGCTGTAAAACCGCCTCTTTGCGGGTATTTTCAAGGGGTTCTATTTGCGACAAGCTGTTAATGATCTGCTCCAGATGTTGCACCATGTCTTTTTTGAGGGCGCTTCCTTCCATAATCCTATATTGGTCAAAGCTTTGCAGCGCTTCTGCCAGTGTTTCTAAAATAAGGGTGTAAAGCGCTTCTGACAATTCATTTTCTTCCGTTGAAAGTATCCCCGGCAATTTAATCAACAAATTGTAAATGTCATCGGGCAATGGAACTTGCATGACCTCAGCTAGTTTTTGAAGTTGATCATGGTATGCTTTTACTGCGCCAATATCAATCTTTTGTATGGTTTTTTCAGCTTGTCCCTGAATGGCTATCGACACTTCAGTTTTGCCCCTGATGGCGATGCTGCTGCTTTGCTGGCGTATTTGATTTTCGATGGGGCGCAACTCAGGCGGTATTTTCAGGTTCAGGTCAAGTTGTTTGCTGTTGAGCGACCTGACCTCGATATGTATCTTTTTGTCAGTCAGTGTTTTTTCGGCTTTACCAAAGCCAGTCATTGAACGGATCATAGGGTGCGATTTGCCGCAAATATAAGGATAAGCAAGCATTCATGGGTAACTGGCAAAAAAAGCTGGTGACTTTTGCGCAGCATTTAATATTATTTGTAATATTGTGGGAGCTTATGAAAAAGGAAAATATTAGCATTGTAATAGCCTTGTTTTTCTTTGTTGTTCCGTTTGTTCAAGCAGACGAGAACATTGCTGTTATTGATAGTTTGCACCGATTGCTTGAAAAAAGGGAGGGAAAAGAACAGGTGGAAACATTGCTCGATATTTCTGAAGCCTATCGCTTTATATCCTTTGAAAAAACCCTTGAAACAGGACTTGATGCGGTTGATAAGGCCGAAGAGGAAGGCTTGATTGCGCTCAAGGCAAAAATCCTTAAATCAATGGGTGTGAGTGCCTACTTTATTGGAGACTATGATCTTGCCAAACAGTATTATACTGAGAGCATGGCTGTGTATGAAACCATTGAGGATTATGAAGGACTGGCTGCTTGTACCAACAATATTGGACTTGTTGAACAGGATCAGGGCAATATGGACAGCGCCATTGAGTTTTTTAATCAATCTATTGTTTTTGAAGAAAAGGCTGGAAATATGTTGGGTGTAGGTCTGAGCTTAAGGAATATTGCAACGATATATTATCGACAAGGTTCTGCTGACCAGTCCTTTGAATACTATTATCGCGCTTTGTTGGTATTTAACGAAATTGGTCACGAGGCCGAAGCGGCCATTGTAAGTTTCTACATGGCCATGATTTATTGGCAATGGGATGATTATCAAAAGGCAATCGAAGTAAACACGGAAGCACTTGGCGTATTTATCGAACTGGATATGATTGATTTTGTCGCAAAAGCTTATAACAACCTCGCCCTTATTTATGCAGATAACCTCAAGGATTATGAAACGGCCATTGAATTCCATAAGCGAGCGATTGAGATCAAACAGCAATTGGCTGATATAATGAGTCTTGCCTTGTCGCATAGCAATTTGGGCAGCGCCTATGCCCGAAACGGAGACTATGATTTGGCATTAAACTATCTGGGGCGCGCCATGCAAGTGTTCGAAAACAATCAGCAAGCTTATGGTATTTCCCTCACACATTTTTATTTTGGCAATTTGTATCATGACAAAGGTGATTATGATTTATCTTCAGAGCATTTTAACAAATCCCTTCATATAGCTGAAAAGCATGATATTAATGAATTTAGAGCAGATATCATCAAGGGCCAGCTACAAAATTATGCAGCCATTGGCGATTTCCCAAAGTTTATGCACTTTTTTGATTTGTTCAATGCCGAGTATGATTCAACAGCCAGCAAACTGGGCGAAAGCCAGAAAAGTGAGCATAGGGCCAAAAGGAAATTTGATGATATTGTTCGTGAAAGTAACAAATTGCTCGATCGCCAGCAACAAATGGAAAGACAGCTGACAGCATACAGGCTCTCATTTTCAGCTGTGGTTGCCTTGATGTTGGGAGTGCTTTTGTTGTATTACTTTCGTAAGATGAGGGCTTGACAATTTACCAGAACAAGGCACGGTTTGAATACAGTTTTTCTTTAGACTATTGATTGATATTTTTAGATGTTAAAAACCATTATTATAGAAGATGAAGAATGGGCACGCGAACTTATTGGCGACATGCTCAGGCGGTATGATTTTATTGAACTGGCCGGCCAGGCTGCCGGAATTAGCGACGGTATTGAATTAATAAAACAGACCAAACCTGCACTCGTATTATTGGATATCAATTTGCGCGATGGCAGTGGATTTGATTTGCTTCATCGTTTGGATTTAATTGATTTTAAGCTGATATTTATTACAGCCTATGACAAATATGCCATTGATGCCATAAAGTTTAGCGCCATCGATTATTTGATGAAACCTGTTTCGGTTGAAGATTTTGATGTTGCAGTCATGAAAGCTTATAAGTCCGTTGAGCAGGATAGCCTGAGTTTGAAGCTCAATGCACTTTTCAATAATTTTAAGCACTTGGCCCACGATTCCCGTAAAATTGTCCTTAACACCAGCGGCAGTGTTTACCTGCTGAATGTGAACGACATCATCAGGTGCCAGGCCGACATGGGGCGTACACAATTTTATCTGACAAACAATGAAAGCCTTGTGGTGGCTAATCCACTAAAAATATATGATGAAATGCTGAGTCCTTATGGTTTTTTCAGGGTTCATAACTCTCACCTTGTAAATTTGCAACACGTTTATCGATATGATAAATCAGGCAAAAGCTTGTTGGTAATGAAAGACAAGTCGATTGCACCTGTATCAGTCAGCCGAAAAGAAGAACTCCTCCATATATTGAAAACCCTTTAGTGTTTTGCCATGCGAATTGTGCAGGAACCATATCATTTATTCGCCGATCCGATCAGGTATTACAACGCCATGCTGGATGATATAGAGGCTGCGCGCGATTATATTTATATTGAAACTTACCGGGTTGGAAATGATGTGATTGGAACACGGTTTAAGGATGCATTGGTGAAAAAAGCCAAACAAGGCCTTGAAATAAAAGTGCTTATTGATTACTGGGGTGGAAGTGGGGTTAACAACAACTTCTTCAACGACCTGAAAGCAGCAGGGGGTGAAGTCAGGTTTTTCGAAAAAATTAAATTCAATACGGATATTTTTACGAGAGGCCATAAAAGAAACCACCGCAAGCTCATGCTTATTGATGATGATATAGCCTATATAGGCTCGTCCAATATAACGGAATACAATTTGAATTGGCGCGAGTCGGTACTTCGCATGAAAGGCCCCGTTACACTCACTTTTAAACGCGTTTTCAAGCAGGATTGGAAGATATATAACAAATACGTTTTTGTAAAGGCAAATTTTCTACGATTGCTGCGCCATGCTGACTTTGAAGTTATTCGCGATATGCCAACCATCACCAAACAGCGGATAATGAACCGTTTTTTGCAACTTATCAAAAAGGCAAAGAAGAGTATTCATATAATCACGCCCTATTTTTTGCCCGGCTTTATGATCCGCAAGGAACTGATGGATGCAGCCAAACGGGGCGTTGAGGTAAACATCATTATTCCCATGCGTTCGGATGTGGGATTGGTTGATGTCCTTCGTAATAAATACAGTGGCCAATTGCACCTGAGCGGAATAAATATCAGGCTTTTCCAGCCCCACAATCTACACGCAAAAATGTTTTTGGTTGACGATGAAGTGTTTGTTCTGGGCTCGCCCAACTTCGACTATCGCAGTTTCAGGTATATGTACGAAATTGTTATACAGGGAACAGATGCTGATATTTTAAATCAGGTGAAGCAATATATTGCCGGCACCCTCGAGAGCACAACAGTGTTTAATTATGAACACTGGAAGCGAAGGCCCTTGATTGCTAAAATATTCGAGTGGTTGCTGCTGCCTTTCCGTCATTTGTTGTAAAACAGCTGCTTGAGGGTGTTTATGATTTCCGTCATTTGATTTTTTTATCCCAGCTGAAATGCCTATCTTTGCAATTGATTGTGTTATTTTATTAACACAAAAAAATTTAAAAAAAAATTTAAAAGGAGTATTAACAATGCGTGAAGAAATGACCTCAAAATTAGCCATGGAGCTGGAAGACAAATATGGTGCCCATAACTACCATCCACTGCCAGTGGTTTTATCAAAAGGAAAAGGTGCTTTGGTGTGGGATGTTGAAGGAAAAGAGTATTTCGACTTTCTCTCAGCTTATTCAGCTGTAAACCAAGGCCATTGCCATCCAAAAATTATCAATGCCCTTACTGAACAGGCGCAAACATTAACACTTACATCACGTGCATTTTTTAGCGACGCTTTGGGTGTTTACGAAAAGTTTGTAACAGAATATTTTGGCTACGACAAAATTCTGCCTATGAACACAGGTGCCGAGGGGGATGAAACCGCACTCAAACTGTGCAGGAAATGGGCTTACCTGAAAAAGGGAATAGCGGAGAACCAAGCAAAAATAATTGTTTGCGAAAACAATTT
>CAYTUA010000388.1:0-3005 GCA_964440855.1 uncultured Lentimicrobiaceae bacterium | reverse complement strand
CTAAGAAAATAAAATAGGCCATAAGAATACATATTCATACCTGCCTAAATGAATATTTTTCTTTTATAGATTCCACTTGACTGACGTCAGACAGGTCTGACCGCAAAAAAAATAAACGGATGAAAACTAAAAAGCATTCTATATTGATTTTTTCTCTGATTATGCTGTCTATCAGCAGTTTTAGTCAGCACTTATCAAAACCAGTGGATACGATGAATTTGTTAGCGGCTGACACGATAGCTGAAGCAGACACCTATGAATTGCTCATATTCGACCCGGGTTTCGATAGCTGGTTCAACAAGGTAAAAAAGCCCGAAAGCCATTACAGCCAGCAATACCTCGAAAGCTGGAACATGAAGCTTGTCAGCCAATGGAATAATTTACTGAACAGATCGCAGCAAGCCAACTGCGCACCTTCAACTTATATCCACTATGACCAAACTGTGGATTATGGATTAACGCTCAATTACCGTTTATTTTACTATTTCCGCTATATGCAGCGTCAATGCAAACTTTTTGATACGTACCCTTCCACATGGTAAGCTAACAGTATTCTTGCAATTTTCTACACATCTCTGACAAAATAGTATTTTTGCGTTGATTCAGCTACAGCCATGCTATTGAGTTCCTAAAATGACACCAAAACACTGATGCCCATATATTTACTTGATGAAAACACACAGCTGTTTCCGCCTGTTGAAGAGGCTCTCGAAGATGGCTTACTGGCCATTGGTGGCGACTTGAAACCGGAAAGGCTACTCCATGCATATGCCAATGGCATTTTCCCGTGGTATGACCAAGACCACCCCATTATGTGGTGGTCGCCAAATCCGCGCATGGCATTAGTTCCCAATCAAATGAAAGTATCGAAAAGTCTACGGCAAGCTATTCGGAACAGTGGCTTTCAGGTGAAATTCGACCAGCAGTTTGAACAAGTAATGAAAGCATGTGGCACCATCAACAGGAAAAATCAGCAAGGGAGCTGGATTACTGATGACATGGTTGAAGCCTATGTAAAGTTGCATAAGATGGGGTATGCACATTCGGTGGAAACTTATCACAAGGGAAAGTTGGCAGGTGGCCTTTATGGCGTATCTTTGGGCAGTATTTTTTTTGGTGAATCAATGTTTCATACCCAAAGCAATGCAAGCAAAGTGGCCTTGTTTCACCTTGTACAATTTGCCCTCAAAAATGGGATCGAACTAATTGATGTTCAACAAGAAACAAGTCATCTCGCCAGCCTTGGGGCCAAATCTATCAAAAGGCATGTTTTTTTAGACTTGCTTAAAAAACTTGTAAACAGGCCTACACTTATGGGTAATTGGGAAAACGGCATGACAGAGGCACAGCCTCAAACACAACAAAGCGAATAAAAATGGAACAACTATTTGAACCCAACGAAGAACAAAAGGCATTCATGCGCGAGGCCATCAAGTTGGCCAACAGCAATATAGGCACATCGAATGGAGGCCCTTTTGGTGCTGTAATAGTAAAGAATGGCCAAATAGTTGGCCAAGGGGCCAACAGGGTAACTGCCACCAACGATCCAACTGCACATGCCGAAGTGGTTGCTATAAGGGATGCCTGCAAAAACCTGGGCACATTCCAATTGGATGGTTGTGATGTGTATGCCAGTTGCGAGCCCTGCCCCATGTGCCTGGGTGCCATTTACTGGGCACGCCCGAAGCGCTTATTTTTTGCCGCTACCCGCGAAAATGCAGCCAATGCAGGCTTCGATGATTCCTATATTTACCAGCAAATACCCCTTGCACCCGAAAAGCGCGACTTACCCACAGCCACCTTCCTGAATGCAGAAGCCATTGCAGTGTTTAAAGCATGGGTTGATGCTGATCAGAAAATACCTTATTAACAGGCATTTATTCCAGTATGAATGAAGTTTTGCACAACAACAATCAGCTAAAGAAAATAGCGAAGCTGCTAGCGGAAAGCAAGCATGGCGTTGCTTTTACAGGGGCAGGTGTTTCGGTGGAAAGTGGCATCCCTCCTTTCAGAGGCAAAGGGGGCTTGTGGAACAAATACGATCCGCAAACACTCGAATTGGGCTATTTCTATGAGCAACCCGATAAATCATGGGAAGTCATACGCGAAATTTTTTACAAATTTTTCGGTAAGGTCGATCCCAACAAAGCACATCTTGTGTTGGCCGACTGGGAGAAAAGAGGTTTGGTAAAAGCCTTAATTACACAAAACATCGACGACCTGCACCAACAATCGGGGAGTAAAGAAGTATACGAATTTCATGGCAACGCCATGCGACTTGTATGCGTGGTTTGCGGCACCTATGTTCCCATTGAAGAAGCCGAACTTACAGTACTGCCGCCCCGTTGCAAGGGTTGCACCGGACTGCTCAAACCTGATTTTATCTTTTTTGGTGAAGGCATCCCTCCATTGGCCTACAGCAAATCGGTGGAGGCTGCCCGGCAGTGCGACCTGATGCTGATAATCGGTACGGCAGGTGAAGTGAGCCCCGCCAACCAAATCCCGCTAATTGCAAAAAATAATGGGGCTGCCATTGTGGAAATCAACAGGGAGCCTTCTTATTATACCCGACGCATAACAGACTATTACTTAAGCGGAAAGGCCGGGGAAATTTTACCACAACTGGATGCCTTAATCTAATGGGTGCGCTTAAGTGCCGCTTTCGAAATTCGCTCGTTCAGGTAGGAACGGACATTTACGCCAATAGCAATCAACAAGGATACAATGGCTATTAAAAAAGTGACGACCAAACCAAATTGTTCGTAAAAAAACACCCCCATCGTGGGCGCAAACAGTGCCCTGAATCCCGTCAGGAACAAATGCACCGATTGGTAACTACCTGCCTCCTCAGGCTTGCAGAAATAAGCTGAACCAATATTCCACATCAATACCATGGTAGAGGCAAATATACCATGAAAAAGAATGTATAAAATCAGCACGTAATAAAGTTTGATCCCATAAATATCAGTGTGTTGTGGAAACCATATGGTACTCAGCAGAAAAAA
>CAYTUA010000387.1:0-4017 GCA_964440855.1 uncultured Lentimicrobiaceae bacterium | reverse complement strand
TGCATGCCCCCAGTACCGCTTCTTCAAGATCAAGGGCCTGTGGGGGTAGTTTGCCATACTCTGTAAGGGTAAGGCTTGGCTCTGTTTTAATTTGTTTTGCCCGGAAGGACGAATCCTGCTGTTGTTTTTTGCTTGTCATCTTCTTTCTTTTTAATTTCAAAATCGTTTACAGGGTAAATGTTTGAACTGCCGGCAGCCATATAGTATTCCAGCCAGCGGGTTGCTTTTATAAAGTCTTTTTCAGATAGTTCATAAAGCAGCTTGAGCCTGAACTTTTCCATACGGCTGCGCATCCGGATCCCGAATTGCTCAATGAGGTAATCTTTGTAAATATTCCATGCTTCGTGGAATTCTTGCGGGTAGTCTATTTTGGTGCTGATGGGGGGCACAGAATCGGTGATGAGATCCTCATGGCGCTCGAGTGCCCTTTTGAGGGTTCTGTAGGCCGACTCCATTTGCTTTTTGAGTTTGTAATTTTTGGATGTGTCTGGCAGCATATTCATAACATCCTCAAGCAGCACGTTGAATTCGTTGGTTTTTTGGATTACTGTGTTAAAGCTATCTTTCATGAGGATTCAAGATTCAAATTCAAGATTTAAGATTTTATGATTCAGTCCTCTTTCGCTAAAGCTACAGAGGATAAATGTTGCTGTGATGCAGTGGGTTTTGGTTTGCTGAAATACTTTGTTTTTTCGATGATGGTTACTTTGTGTTTGGTTGACATGGTTTAAGGATTTAAGATTGCCACGGATTCACGGATGTTTGTTGCCACGGATTCACGGATGAATACATAAGGTTTTAGGTTAGGTCTGTTAGTGGCAGACTGGATTCTGTGGTGGCGAGTTTTTGGGCGAGCTCGCGGGCGTGGTTGCGGAAGCTTTGGTTTGATTGCTGCTGTTTGCGGCTAAGATTTTTTACATGCTCGTTGATAAGCTGGATGCATTTGGAAAATGTTGCCTGGAAAATGCTGTGGGTGGCTTTTTGTGGCTGTGCGCCGCACCAGGTGATGCGGGGTAAACGGTTTCCGTATTTTAACAGGTGTATTGCTGGTTGCTGGTTGCTGGTTGCTGGTTGCTGGTTGCTGGTTCCGGGTTGATGATTGTTGTTCATTTAAGTAGTTTTTTAAATTGTACTCGGCTAATAATAGTAATGGGTAAAAGTCTTTGTCTTTGGTTTCGATGATGTTCGTAATTACTTTGCACGCGTGTAATACGGTTGAGTGGTCTTTGTGGTAATAGAGGCCTATGAGGGCAAGGCTTTTTGGGGTCCATTTTTTGGCCAGGTAGAAGATCATTTGCCTGGCTTTGGTTAGCTCGCGGCGGCGCACTTTGTTGTTTTCCTTCATTTGAAGGTGGGTGGTGTTGAAAGCGCGGCATACAAACATCTCAATGGTAGAGATGTTGAGCTTTGGGTTTTTGATAACCGCGGCTTTGTGTTCGGCAATGATGCCGGGGAAAGATTGGTAGCTCATGTTAAAATAGTTTTCTGAGTGTGTATAATCTGAGATCGGCATAGCGCTTTACATCGTTTGTGCCTACTTTTTGGCGCCCGTTTACGAATACGGTTATTTCAACTGTATCGCCGGGTTTAAGGTTTTTGAGCAGTTCAACACCCTCGTTTACGGCTTGTATGGGCAGGGTGTGGGAGTGGCGGCGGAGCTTTCCGTTGCGGTAGAGCTCGTTCTCGGTAAAGGAGAATTTTTGCACCATGATGTCGCTATCATCGAGCTTGTGGGGCTCGAAGATTTCTTTTATTGTTCCTGTGGCTGGGGCGGTGATCATTTTTTTTGTTTGTTGTTTGTTGTTTGTTGTTTTGGGTTTGGGGTTTTTAGGTTGAAGGAAGGTTTCCGTAGCGGTTTTGAATCCATTCATGCTGATAGAAAAGATCATCAACAATATTATCATAGCGAAGCTGGTTGCTTGGGATGTTGTTTGCTTTGATGGCTATAATTACAAGGTGAGTGAGAAACTCGCTTTTAAGTGCATCGGGCTTGCATAAAAGCTGGCGTATGAGCCTGTTGTTTTTGTTGACGATAACAACAAGGTTTACACTTTCAATATTGATTGAAAGGTATTTGTTGGTGTCAATAAATCGGCCTTCGCGGATTTCGAAACAGCGGAGCTTGCCACCACTTCTGCGTTGAACAATTTTTGCATCATGGCTTAATACTTCTTCAGCTTCGCGGCGCTTGCGGCCTGATCCAACGGGGTCAACAGTGCCCTCGTTTTCGCCTTTGTTGGGGCGTTTTTCTTCTCCTATTGCTTTGGCATTAAGGCCAAATACAGGCGCCATTTCGCGGGACAGTTTTTCAAGAATATCATTGGCAACCGTGTTGTAAATCTTTTGCTGCCATTTTGATATGATGTTGCTCATATCGAGATAGGTGGCTATTTCGTGGATGTTCATAATGCCACGTTTGTTTTTGTCAACAGGCCAGTCGGTTTTGGTTTTGTGAAGGCCAATGCCTACATAAAGGCCATCGCGGGCTTCAACGCCTTCGGAAAGGTTGGTTTGGCCGAAGTTGAAATACCGGAGGGTTTCATTTGAGTAAACATAAAATCCGGATCGCACTTTCCTGATCAGTTCATGTTTAATGATTCCAATGGTTAAATCGAACTGCTTGCCTTGTATGGTGATGTTGTTTTTTTGAAGTATTTCGCCTTCAAATTCTGGTTGTATTGAAGGAATCCATTTTTCGCCTGCTGCATCAATTATGTTTAATTTGCCAGCAAGGATCATTTTATCGTAATACTTAAAACTGTATTTATTCGGAAGGTATGGTTGCCTTTCGGTTTCGCAGAAAAATATAGTGATTGAGGTTCCAACAGGAATATCTTCGTCGAGGATTGTGAAGGTTGCGCCATCGTCGTAATTGATGGTTGACCAGGGCACATCAATTTGTATGGGGCGGCAATCTTTGGCACGGCTACGGATAATGATGCCTTTTCCGAGCCTCATGGTTGCTTCTTTGAGGCCAAGGCCGTACTGGCCTATTTTGTTGTTTGTGCCGTTGTTGCTGCTACGGTACATGCGCAGCACACGGCGCATATCTTCGATGGTGTCTTTTATACCATCGCCGTTGTCAATGATGGTAACACTGTTTTCGTCGGCTTCGAAACGGATTTCGGTGGCGTTGTTGTCAATGCTGTTGTCAATAAGTTCGTTGTAGGCCATCCAGTATTCTAAACCGATGTTGTTGTGAAGGCTGTAATATTCATTACCGCGTTCGATTACAATTTTACCTTGTTCTTCCATGATATTAAGTGTTGATTAGTTGTTCGTTTTTTTTCCATTGTTCCTGGTAATTCTGGTTTTTGAGTTTTTTAAGCAGCTCAATGAATGTATCGTGGTAGATTAAGCCGAAGTCGCGTTCAATCTTTTCGAGTGTGCTTACTGCAAGGCGCGCAAGGTAGCGCTCATCATTGCAGGGGATGTTGTAATCAAACCAATCTTTCTTAATGGGTTTATTTTTTGTTGTCATTTTGTTTGGGTTTAATGTTGAAATAATCGAGAATAAAACCAATGTCAGAATATATCTCTTTGAAGGTGGAGAGTACTGCATCGGTGTTGTAAACTGAAAACTCCTCTTTAGGAATTGTTTTAAGATTTTCTACAATAGCATTGGTTTCGGTTTGTAGTTTATTACAGATGCGGTCTATTTTTATAAGATGTTCTGTAATCAATTCTTTTTCTTCAGAATAGTGTGATACGGCTTGCTGTTCCACTTCGGGTTGCTGTGGTGGTTCCTGCTGCTGTGGCGGTGTTTCGGGTTTGGGTTGGGTTTTTTCTCTTACTTTTTTATAAGCAGCATCAACACTGATTTTGTCGCTTCGGAGTTGTTCTTTGATTTCGGGGTCGGCGTGTTTGTCAATGTGCTTTATTTGTTTCAGCTTGCCCGTGCTTATGTCCAGTTCTTTGGCTGCCTGCTGGTTTGTAACAACTGGTTTTGGAACGGGAGCAGGTTCGGGTTCTGATGGCGGTTCATCCTGTGAAGGTTCTTCAACTTCTAAGTGTGCA
>CAYTUA010000386.1:0-4990 GCA_964440855.1 uncultured Lentimicrobiaceae bacterium | reverse complement strand
TGCTGTCATAGTCTCTGACTACGGCAAGGGCCTTTTGGACGATGCCTTGCTCAATGATTGCATTTCCCTCTGCCGGGGGCACAGCGTGCCCGTGTTTGTGGATCCCAAGCGGGATGACTGGGCCGCATATGCCGGGGCCACCTGCATCACTCCGAACCTGAAGGAATTTGAACAGGCCTGCCGGCAGCTTGGCCTGACCCCAATCCCCATGGATTTTGCAGCCCGCGCTCTTGTGCAGCATTACGGCCTGGATCATCTGCTCATTACCCAGGGAAGCGCAGGCATGACTCTAACGGACAAACAGGGCACCTCCAGCTCTGTTCCATCCCAGGCCAGAGAGGTCTTTGACGTCTCCGGGGCCGGGGATACGGTCATTGCCCTTTTGGCTGCCGGATTTGCAGAAAGTTCTTCCATGGAGCAGGCCATGCACCTGGCCAATCTGGGAGCCAGAGAAGTGGTCGGCCGGGTAGGCACCTATGCCCTGACCCGGGCTGATCTGGAGAAGGCTACGGCCCTGGGAACAGAGACCGGCTCTGCTGCCTGCACCCTGCCCCAGGCCCAACGCCTGGTGGAACACTGGCGCATGCTGGGCCAGAGTGTTGTCTTTACCAACGGCTGTTTCGACATTCTGCATCCCGGGCACATCTCACTGTTGCAACGAGCCAAAAATCTAGGCCATAAGCTTATTGTGGGGCTGAACACCGATGCCTCCATTCAGAGGATAAAAGGCCCTTCCCGGCCGATCCTGGCCCAGGAAGACCGGGCAGCACTTCTTTCCGCCTTAAACTGCGTGGATGCCGTGGTCCTCTTTGATGAAGATACGCCCCTGAGCCTCCTCCAGGCCCTGCGGCCGGATATCCTGGTCAAGGGCGGCGACTATACGCCGGAAACCGTGGTGGGCGCAGAGCTGATGCCCACCTGGGGCGGAAGGGTGGAGATTCTTGATCTACTCGGGGAAAAGAGCACCACAGCCATTGTGCAAAAGATCTGCAATGGGAGTGAAGACCCGGCCTGGAAGCAACTGCCTTGAGGATGATTGGTTTCATGCATCAGGCAGCCGCCAAATTGCTTCCCGGCTTTGTTCACCACTGGCTGCGCAAGCTCAGGCAGGAGGAAAACAGCCGGATACTTGTTTCTGGCGCATCTTCCGCCTTTGTGATCAAGGTAATCGGTGCGGCCCTGAATTTTATCACCCAGGTTCTGTTGGCCAGGATGCTCGGGGTGCAGGGATACGGTTTCTTCGCCTATGCCACCAGCTGGATGATTCTTTTGTCCATTCCGGCCCAGCTCGGCCTGCGTGATTCGCTGATCCGGTTTGTCCCGGAATACGAAGCCACCAACCGCCCGGGTCACATCCGGGGTATTCTTCGTTTTGCACTCCGGGCCACGTTTTTGTCCGCTGTGGTCATTGCCGGCCTGTTCGCCATTGTTCTCCTCACAAGCCCCGGATTCTGGGCCAGGGAACAGATTGCCGTACTATGGATCATGCTGGGTGTACTCCCAGTTTTTACCCTGAACAGGATACGGGAATCCGGCTTGCGGGCATTTCGCCGGGTGGCCCTGGCCTTTGCGCCGGAGCATATTATCCGGCCGATTGTGCTCTGCGGCCTTTGTGCGCTGATCTTTCTTTCTTCAAAAGAGCTTTTGGCCTGGCAGGCCTGGTTTTGCAACATGGCTGCCTTAGGGGCCGCATTTCTGGTCGGCTCCTGGTGGCTTTTTCAAAGCCTGCCCGGGGAAGTGCGCTCGGCAAAGCCGGAGCAAAGCCATAGGCACTGGCTTGTAGTTTCACTACCCATGTTTATGATGACCGGGATGAATGTCGTCATGAATCAATCCGGGGTGGTCCTGCTCGGCTTTTTTATTCCTCCGGCAGAGGTGGGGGTGTATGCAGTGTGTGTCCGGATCATGATTCTTGTAAATTTTGCTGTGACTTCTGTAGATGCCATGATCGGACCCTTGATATCTAGGCTTTATTATGCTGGCCAAAAGCAGGAACTCCAAAATATGCTTACCCTGGCAGCTTGGGGGATATTTTTAATCACCTGTCTTACTTGCGGCTTTCTTTCTTTATTTGGAACTTATGTTTTGAATTTTTTTGGCCCGGCTTTTGTTCAAGGCTATACACCCCTTTTAATACTTATACTGGGTCAGTTGATCAATGCTCTCGCTGGTTCAGTTGCATTTATCATGATTACAACTGGTTACCAAATAAAAGCGGTTAGGATAGTAGGTATTGCGGCAACCTTTAATATTATAATTAGCTTTCTATTAATTCCAACTTTAGGTATTTACGGGGCTGCTTTATCATCCGCCATTTCAATTTCATTAGTAAAGTTGCTAATGTTAAAATCTGTTTTAAAGAAAATACATCTTAATCCAACTATTATTAGAATTAAAGGATTTTAATTGTGGGATATTTGAGTGACATGGCACAACAAGGGTACAACACCCAAAATATTAGTGACTTTCATAAAAAAATGGTACCCTATCTAATAAAAAAATATGCTTGTGCAAGCAAAAAAGATTTAATTGTTGATATCGGTTCCGGGCAGGGTCATGCATTGATACCTCTTTGGAATGAAGGGTATTCCAATCTAGTCGCTATTGATATTGAGGCAGATAATTTTGAGGAATTTGAATTGAAATATAATATTCGATCTCATGTATGTAATATTGAAAACCAAAAAATTCCCATGGAAGATAAAAGTGCCAAAATTATAATGAGTTTACATCTTATCGAGCACTTAACAAATCCAGATAACTTCCTTAACGAAGCTTTTAGAATTTTACGCGATGATGGGCATATATTTATTGTTACACCAAATTCGCGCAAGCAGGTTAAAACATTCTATAGAGACCCTACGCATCGCCATCCATACGATTATTTGTCTTTATCACGTATAATGCGAATTCATGGTTTTAGTAATGTAAATATTTATAATTGGAATAGTCGATATGGTTTTGGGCGAATAAAGGCATATATATTATTTCCTCGTTTAGGAATGATTGGTAAAGACTTGCTCGCACATGCAAATAAGTGCATTGATAAACCTCATTTGAAAATATAGCAACGGTGCTAATTACGGACGGCGGGTATCCATCTTGAAAGTTTTCAAAGATTGTCACCTCAATATGAACAAAGAAAACAGGCGCGTAAAAAAGAAAACAGAGCACGTCACCTCTGTGGAACAAGTATATAATACGTACTCTAAAGAAGCTGCCAAAAATGTTTTGAAATGCAACCCAAACGCAAAGTCATCTGCATGCTGAAAAACCCTGTCGATAGTTGCAGGGCATAATCAAAAATGCGCCGGGAATTAAAGGAAAAGAAAGAGGATAAGATAGATTTAAAGAAAGCGTGGGGGCTACTCGGCCACGGGGTACAAAGGCTTTTTGAAGATGTCCCGGAAACGCAGCGGCATATCATTTTCTTCGAAGACCTCATTGAAAACCCGGCAAGTTCCTATCGCGGAGTGTTGGATTTTTTAGAACTTCCGTACGACGGGAGACCCGATTTTCCTGCATACAATCAATATCAAGAATGCCGAAATCCGAAATTGGATGAATATCGAGTACGCCTCAATAGGTTTCGAATGAAAAATCCGATATTGAGTAAATTGCATAGTTCAATTACGACTATGCTTCCGACTCAAGGATTGGGCATCCAAAAATTGCTTGTGTCCGTAAACTACAAAAAAGGAAAGAGAAAAAAACTGGATGAAGATTTTCGCAAGCAATTGTTATCCGAATTTTATGATGATATTTGTTTGCTGGAGCAGCTGACGGGAAGGGATTTGGGGAATTGGAAGAGGTAGTTAATTTCTGGATAAATTTAAGCGCTGTTTTATGAGAATAAGTAAAAAGCTGACCATTGAAAGTAATTTTGGACTTCTTTTCTGGGTACCTGTTGGTGCATGTTTTGTACTCCAGGCATTGTTGTCTTTTTTCGAACCTCAAAACTTTGTGATTTTATCAATAGCACTTCCAATATTTATGATTTTATACCTGATTGTAAAGGATAACAGTTTATACAATACTCCAGTTTTATTGGCTGTATTATATGTATTCAGTAACGTGGTGTTTGCATTTATTGTCAAAACACTTTTACTACAGCCAGCAAACACAAATTTATATGCTCCAGTCTCATCATATTTTGCAACATTAGTGGCTCTCATAGCTCTATTTTTTTCGTTGTTCGCAACAAAGGCTATCATGGTAGGCAAGCCGCTTTGCCCTCCGGTCAAGGATTTGCATTTCCTCAAGTGGCTATCTATTTATTCTTTTATCATTGGGGTTTCAGCTTGGGTGTTGAACCAACTATTCTTAATAGACAGAAGGTCGCCTGATTATGATCCGTCAGCAAGTTTTGGGGGTTTTGCTATATTCGGAAACCTATTTTATATGAGCATCATTTCAACCACCGCATATGTATTGATTAAAACCCGGAAGAAATATTCGCTTAATGTATTTATTGTGTTGCTCTTTTGTGTCGGTGTGGGCATGGCCTTGGTTGAGAGCAGAAAGATAGGCCTGGGATTTACCTTTTTATCCTATATTCTGACATGCATTTTTTTCCGGCAACAAGTTACAAAAAAACAAGTTGCTGCCTTCATAGGCTTTATTCTTGTTGCTTTTTTTGTTTTTACTCCAATTGTTCATGTATACAGATCAACCTTGTGGTTTATGCCCTTTACAGGAAAGGTTCAATACATCTGGAATAATTATGATAATATTTTTTCCCCAAAAGATATTAAGGAATATTATTTGGACATTACAGAACGGAAACACCACAGATATGATTATTTCAAAAGAAACATGTTGTTTTTGGATCGGTTTGCCGCCATACAAATCAATGATGACCTTATTTCTGCCACAGACAGCCAGGGTTTATCCAAATCGAAATTCTATATAACAGATTACACTTTGATTCTACCAAGCTTTATATACCCTGAAAAAGATACCATTGCATTGCCTGACAAACTCCGTTGGG
>CAYTUA010000385.1:0-6293 GCA_964440855.1 uncultured Lentimicrobiaceae bacterium | reverse complement strand
CAAGGCCAGTAAGGGTATTATTTTTTTCATGCAATGAAGTATTGATTTACTTTTATCGCACAAAACTACTTATTTTTTTCAGAACCAACCCAAGAAAATCCACATTCTGTAAAAGTGCGGTTTGCTTTTAGGGGATGATTGCCTACTTTTGCGTTTTTTTATTGAACCTCACTTCAAAAGCAAGATTTAAAAATAAACTCATGCTTACTGATATTCATCCCATAGCAGTAGAAAACCTAAACCGCACGCCCATCGTCCAACAAACGGCCTATTGGTCAGCAGTGAAATCCGAACTGGGATATCTAACGCTGGCTGTGGAGTTTAAGTCGCGCAAAGCAGAAATTTTCGGTGATTCGTTCGGAAATGAAACCATCACAGCAGACTTGCTCGTCATTATACAACATATTGATGCGAAACACAGTGTAGCTTATGTTCCGTATGGCCCCGAAATTGAACCCAAAGAAGAAAATCAGGGTGCCTTTTTGGAAGAACTTTCCGAAAGTCTGCGTCCATTCTTGCCTGCCAATTGCATTATGATCCGCTACGATTTGCATTGGGAATCATACTGGTCCAACGACAGCAGCTATTTTGACCAAGAAGGCAGCTGGGAAGGGCCTCCGGAGATTGCTATGCAGGAATTGCGCTTCAATATGAGTACAACCAACTGGAATTTCAGGAAATCATTTCACAACATCCTGCCATCCAACACCGTCTATCTGGATTTAAAACCCAGCTCGGAAACACTGATGGCCAGGATGAAACCCAAAACGAGGTACAATATCAAACTAGCTTATCGTAAAGGAGTGAGCATACGCACAGTGGGCATGGAAAATCTGGAAATATGGTATAAGTTATACAAGGAAACTGCTATACGAAATCATATTTTCCTGAACGATATCAAGTATTTTGAAGTGATGTTGACAGCGAAAATGAACGATGCACGTTCTCCCGCTGAGGTAAATTTGCTTGTTGCTGAAATAGATGGTATGCCACTTGCCGCTATGTTTTTGGTGATCTCACTCAACCGTGCATACTACTTGTATGGCGCTTCCTCATCCAGCAACAGAAACGCCATGGCCACCTATGCTTTGCAATGGGAAGCCATTCAAATAGCCAAAAGCAAGGGGTGCGTTGATTATGATATGTTTGGCGTAGCGCCCCGCCCCGATCCGCATCATCCTTTATATGGACTCTACAAATTCAAATTGGGCTTTGGCGGTAAACTGTATCACAGCATTGGCAGCTGGGACTACCCGTTGCATGGAGAGCAATACAACAGATTTGTATCGATGGAGTTGAACGGAAAAGGATACCACCTGAGCTGATATGCAGATTTTCGATCGTACTTTTTAGTTGATGTTTCGCAAAGTTTTTTATAACGCTTAATGTTATCAGTGAAAACTCTTTTGTATGTTTGATCCTGTGAAAATATGGACATATTTAACATACAGCAGTGTTAGTTTTGAATGGAATTATGAGATTTTGCAATTTATGATGTATGTTTGCAATCTATACAATTCTTTATCCAAAAGAATAAACGACTCCAGAAATAAAACTACTATTCAGCTGATATGAAAATATTAATTGCCTGCACCGGCAATTCTTGCCGAAGCCCCATGTCGGAGGGCTTTTTGGAATCGCTTGACCACAGATTGATGGTTTTTTCAGCAGGTTCGTTACCTGAGAAAGCTGTAAGTCCTTATGCCATATACGTGATGAAGGAAATACTGCTCGACATCAGCCAACATGCACCAAAAGCAATTGAATCATTTGCAAATGAGCAGTTTGATTTGATCATCTGCCTCAGTGAGCAGGCATTGTTGGATTGTCGTAGAATTTTCGATGCCCACAGTGAGTTGATTCATTTAGAAATTGAAGATCCTATCGCTGCAAAAGGCAATGAAATGGAAATTATAAATGCCTATAGGAATTCACGTGATAAAATTAAAAATGAGTTCTTTAAATTGTATGTTTCAAGGATGAAAAATTTCTTGAGATAATAATCTAAAGTAACCAGATTAAGGATTGCTATCCGTTTTCTTTGCGAAAGCCAGGATATGGCCATCGGGATCAGCAAAATAACATACCTTATCTCCCCAATCCCTGTCTTCAACCGCACCAATAAGCTGCGCTCCTGCAGCTACTGCCTGTTTGAATGCCCATTCGATGTCGTCCACATAAAGATACAGTTCGCATCTGGGAATACCAGTAGCTGTTTGAGGGTGTGGCAATTGATCGCCAATTATCTTTGCGATACCTGCATTTGCCATTAATCCAAGTCGCAAGTTTGGCATGAGCTGAAAAGCAGTCATGCCAGGCACATGCAGCACAGGTGTCAATTGCAGCATATTTCTGTAAAACTGCATGCTGATTTCCTGATCGTGCACATAAAGAATGATTTCGGCCTTTGTTGAAAAATGATTCATCGCTTTAAACCTATGATTGATGACAATTTTGCCTTTTATTCAAGGGCCAGCTGGTACTGCTTTTCAATTTCTGAAACGATTTTATCCATTCCAAAATCATGATGGACTATTTTCTGCAATTCATCCGCCTGATTAAACCAAGTTTCCTGATCTGCATAAAAACGGGAAATTTTGTTAACCAAATCGCTTGAATCGGGTGGCAGGGCATTGAAATCGAGAAAGTTGTTCTGCTTCATTATTTCATAATTCTCTACGGTAACAAAATCTCCACCCCGTTTTGAATTGGTTGACAATACCGGGCATCCCGATGCCAGTGCCATCAAAGCCGCCCTGCCCACGCCTATTAAGAGCGATGACTGTGAAATAAAGGGTTGCATATTTTCATGATAACCTGCAAATGTGCATAATACCCGACCTGTTTTCATATGCAGGTCATTTGCAAGCTTTTTCAAATACTTTATCTTTTGGCCATCACCCACCACAAGCAATGAAACATCAGGGTAGTTTACATAAAGTGCCGGCAGCACATGATTAATCAGCAAAGCAATTAATTCGGCATGTTTGGCGTCGAGCCGGCTAACGTAGCACAGACGAAAAGGAATACGTTTATCAAGCCTTTCCCAAACAGGTGTTCCATTGGGGATAACGACTGACTTGTGCTGAATCTGTTCCAGAGCAGCTGAAACCTCTCTTACCCTGCTACTTACAAAAATCAATCGGGCAGGCGTTTTTCTTACAAATGGTGTGCGCAGGTCATATCGGGTACGTCCGTGCACGGTGGCTACCACAGGTGTGCGCGACAAAGTACCCGCCAAACAGGCTGCATAAATAGCCATTCTTTGATGTCCGTGGATAAGCTGTATTTGCTTACTCCGAATCAGTCGTTTAATAAAATAGGCTTGCCATGGCAGAATCAGGCTTTTTAGCTTCATTTGATGAAAGTCCACCAAGGGAGAAAGGCGTTTCATTTGCCTTCCTTTTGGGGCCAGTATGCTTACCTGATGCCCCGCAGCAACTAAGCCATTGGCCAGCTCGCATACATGATTTTCGGCCCCACCAAAATCAAATCGTTTTATTATCAGCAATATACGCATTAAAACCTACAAGCTATTCTTTGATTGATTGCAAAAGCATTTCCTTTAACGCCAATGGAGCAAGCGCCAATACCTTGGCATTTTCATCGGGGCTAAGGCCAACAAACAATTCGTCGGCATGCAACTCATCCAACCAGCTGATGAATTCGTTGATGCCCATCTGTGTGCATTCATAGCCTGTCCATTCCGCTTCAATGGCCATTTTGGCTTCCTCCTCGGTAGCCCAAACAGGGATAAACGAACTGCCGGTGTCGTCTCCTAAAAGAGCAAATTGTCCCTCATCAGCCTGCAACAACCACAACTGCCTGTTGCTGACCACTTGCTTTAAAAAATCTTCAAATCTTTGCTGATCGTCTTTCATAATACATGGTTTAAAATTCCGTTTTTATTCTATTTCGTCAAGTTCCAGCCAGCGGAATGATTTTTCATCCAGCAAATCATTAATCGCTGACAGGCGCATCGAAACACGTTCGATTTCCTTAAAATCGCTGTCGGGTGCACTCAAACTGTCTTCGAGCATTTTCTTTTCCTTCTCCAGTTCATCAATTTGCAACCCAAGCTGCTCATATTCCTTTTGTTCCTTAAAAGTGCGCTTCTTTTTTTCGCTTTTTGAAACCAATTTATTTTGAATGGTTTTTTCTTTTTGGCGCATGGCCGCTTTTTCGCGCTCCTGCCTTTCCCTTTCGGTCATCACCTGCCTGTATTCGCTGTAGTTGCCAACGAAGCCCCGAACCTTGCCTTTTCCTTCAAACACAAAAAGCTGATCTATGACCTGATCCATAAAGTAGCGGTCATGCGATACCAGTAGCAAACAACCTTTGTAGTATTGCAGAAACTGCTCAAGGATAAGCAAAGTATGCAGGTCGAGGTCGTTGGTAGGCTCATCGAGCAACAAAAAGTTGGGGTTTTTCACCAAAACTGTCAATAAGAACAAGCGTCGCTTTTCGCCCCCGCTCAGGAGCGAAACAGGCTGCCGTTGCATCTTGGGTGGAAAATTAAATTGTTGCAACAATTGCGAGGCCGTTGCTTGGCGCCCTTCACCAAGTTCAATTACCTCTGCAATGTCTTTCACCACCTCGATGACTGATTTATCTTCTTCAAACTGAAACCCTTTTTGGGTGAAATAGCCGAAAACAACTGTGTCGCCACTGATAATCTTGCCTTTATCTGCTTTTACCTGGCGCGTAATCAAATTCAGGAAGGTGGTTTTGCCAGCACCGTTAGGCCCGATAATCCCGATGCGTTCGCCCTTGGCAAACATATAATCAAACCCATCGATTACCACCTGGCCATCATAGCTTTTGGTCACATGCTGCATTTCGAGCACTTTGCCACCCATACGGTTCATATTCATTTCCAGCTTAATTTGTTGCTGGTTGCGCTGCTGAGAAGCTTTTTCCTTCAGTTCATAAAAAGCATCAATACGGCTTTTGGATTTGGTGGTTCGCGCTTTGGGCTGCCGGCGCATCCATGCCAGTTCCTGCTTGTATTGCTGCCCAGCTTTTTCGGTTTCAATGCGCAAGGCTTCTTCGCGTTCGGCACTCTTTTGCAAATAATAGCTGTAATTGCCTTTGTGGTGGTATAGTGTTCCAAAGAAAAGTTCCAGAATGTTGTTGCAAACCCGGTCCAGGAAATACCGGTCATGGGTAACCATCAGCAGGGTAATATTTTGCTGTTGCAAATACTTTTCCAACCACTCAATCATATCCACATCCAAGTGGTTGGTGGGTTCATCCAGCAAGAGCAAATCAGGTTCATCGAGCAGTACAAGGGCAAGGGCCAGGCGCTTTTTCTGCCCACCTGAGAGTTGTCCAATTTTCTGTGATAAGTCATAGATACCGAATTGACCAAGCAATTGTTCAAGGCGTTGCTCATAGGTCCAGGCCTGCATGGCGTCCATGCGAGCAGAGGCCTTTTCAAAAGCCAGTTGTGTTTCGGTTGAATAATGGGCGGTTTGATCTGCCAAGGCCTTTTCGTATGCCCTGATGGTTTGCAATACAGCTGTGTGGCTACCGTTTACCATCTCACTGATGGTTTGTTCATCATTCAGGTCGGGCTCTTGTTCCAAAAAGCCGGTACGAATTCCTTCGGCGAAGCTCACGGTACCACTATCGGCTTCTTCCTTGCCATTGAGAATGCGCATGATGGTAGATTTACCGGTGCCGTTGGCAGCAATCAGGGCCAGCTTATCGCCTTTGTTAATCCCAAAGCTTAGGTTTTCGAACAAGGGCTCGTCACCAAAGCCTTTGGAGATATTTTCTATAGAGAGGTAATTCATTCTGTGAGCTTCCTGTGTTAATCAGGCGCGAAAATACAACAATCCGGTGGAGTATTTTATTTAGATCAACTGACTGAATATTGAACTGGAAATTCATTAACAAAGAGCACCAATACCATCCATTAGGGTTTGCTATAAATGAATTGTATATCCCTATATCCGGGCTGGTCAAGATACCAATCCGGGAAGGCCATACCAGCTGATTCAGCCCAGGCAGCAAACTTCAGGTGCCCTTGTAATATTTGGGCGCTTTCGATGGTATAGTCATAAGGGGAGGCAATTTGAATGGCCCAGGGCAGGTTTTGCCGGGTTTTGTAATAACGTCCTGATGAGGGGTCGGAATCATCATCTGTGATGCCAAACAATGACAGATTGGCCAATGCTGTGGGGGCATAGTCTGGCAGGTGAATCTCGTGGCCTCTGTTTTTATCGACAATCAAAAAAGGATTAAAGCCTCCCAAATCCAATTGATCCGAGGTAAAGCTGTTAGGTGTG
>CAYTUA010000384.1:0-5155 GCA_964440855.1 uncultured Lentimicrobiaceae bacterium | reverse complement strand
TGATTTTCTTGGTATTAACAAAAGGGATAACATGTCAACAAAAAGCAAGGAGCGCCTGCGCTACAAAACACATTTTTTTATTACTTCGCTGATTATTTTCGTAATCGTTCTTTTCAGGGAGATTAATGATCAGGCTGTTATCGCCAAATTGTTTACCATAGCAGGCTACACCTACGGACCGTTGCTGGGGCTGTTTGCTTTTGGACTTTTCAGCAAAAAAGCACTGAATGATCGCTATGTGCCACTTGTGGCCATCGCTTCGCCCTTAATTTGCCTCCTGCTTAGCAGTTTTTCTGACCAATTGTTGTTTGGCTACAAATTTGGTTTTGAAATACTGATCGTCAATGGAGCCCTCACTTATCTCGGATTACTCTTTATACAAAAACGCACAAATAAACCTTTGAATACCAATCTAAACAACAATTAAAAATGAAAAATTTCCGATTTACTGCCCTTGCGCAAACCTTCGACAGACAGGTGCCACCCGTGGAATACCCGTCCAATAAAATCTCTGATTTTTATGGATCCATGGTCTTCAACCGCAATACCATGAAAGAATATCTTACCAAGGAAGCCTTTCAGAGTGTGGACGCTGCCATTAAGGACGGTGCCAAGATTGACCGCAAGGTAGCCGACCAGGTAGCTTCGGCCATCAAGGCTTGGGCCATCAGCAAAGGGGCCACCCACTACACCCACTGGTTTCACCCGCTAACGGGTTCCACGGCCGAAAAGCATGACGCCTTTATCAATCCTGTTGAAGGAGGAGGGGCCATTGAGGAATTTCAAGGCAATGAGCTGATACAGCAGGAGCCTGATGCCTCCTCCTTCCCGAGTGGTGGCATCCGCAACACCTTCGAAGCGCGTGGCTACACTGCATGGGACCCCACTTCCCCTGCTTTTATTATGGAAAATACACTGTGTATTCCTACCATTTTTGTGAGCTATACAGGCGAATCACTTGATTATAAAACACCACTGCTGAAATCCATTATGGCGCTTGATAGGGCAGCCGTGCCTTTTTGCAGGTTGTTTGACAAGAAAGTGAATAAAGTGACGCCAACCCTGGGTTGGGAACAGGAGTATTTTTTGGTGGATGCAGCACTCTTTGCAGCGCGTCCCGACCTCGTGCTTTGTGGTAAAACAGTTTTTGGCCATTCCTCTGCAAAGGACCAGCAATTGCACGACCATTATTTTGGCACCATCCACAGCCGTGCCAGAGCCTTTATGCGCGATTTGGAAATTGAAGCCCACACCTTGGGAATACCTATAAAGACAAGGCATAATGAAGTGGCGCCCAGTCAGTTTGAGTGTGCCCCGGTTTACAGTGAAGCCAATGTGGCTGTGGATCAAAACCAACTGCTGATGCACTTGCTTGATAAGGTATCGCGCAGGCACCACTTCAAGGTGTTGTTGCACGAAAAGCCTTATGAAGGCGTCAATGGCAGCGGAAAGCACAACAACTGGTCGCTGGCAACAGATACAGGGGTCAACCTGCTTTCGCCAGGAAAAACGCCACAGGATAATATGCGTTTCCTTGCTTTGCTGGTTACCATCCTGAAAGCACTATACACCCATGAGGAACTCGTACGTGGCAGCATTGCCTCGGCCAGCAACGACCTCAGACTGGGAGCAAACGAGGCACCTCCGGCTATTATTTCGGCCTTTATTGGTACACAACTCAGCCATACACTGGACGAAATTGAAAACATTCCTTCCCGCAAGGAAATAAATAACAATTCGGCCAACACCACCCACATTAATATTCCCAGGATTCCTGAAATTTTAATGGACAATACAGACAGAAACCGCACCTCGCCATTTGCATTTACAGGAAATAAGTTTGAATTCAGGGCAGTAGGTTCATCTGCCAATACGGCCAAGCCCATGATTATGCTCAACACCATCATCGCCGATCAACTGAATGAGTTTAACAAAGAGGTGAACAGCCTGATGAAGGAAAGCAATTTTAAAAAGGAAGATGCGGTTTTTGAGGTGATCAAGCATTATATCAAGGATTCGAAGGCTATCCGTTTCGAAGGAAATAGCTACAGCGACGAGTGGAAAGAAGAAGCTGCACGCCGGGGACTTTCCAACCATGCTTCCACTCCAGATGCTGTAAAGGCCTATATTACACCCAAATCCATCAGTCTGTATGAGCGCAACAAGGTTTTTACAGAACGCGAACTGATTGCCCGCTATGAGATCAAACTGGAAAAATATGTGTACAAAATGCAGATCGAATCCAGACTGATGGGCGATTTGGCCATCAACCACATCACCCCTACCGCTATTAAGTATCAAAATACCCTTATTACCAATGCGAAAGGATTGAAAGAGGTACTCGATTCAAAAACCTATGTAAAACTGAGCCGCAACCAGGTGCAAACGATCAAGGAATTGTCGGAGCATATTACCCAAATAAGGCAATATGTGGAAGAAATGGTCAACGAAAGACGCATTGCCAACCGTCTCGAATCACCGGAGGAGAAAGCCGATGCATACTGTAACAAGGTAAAGACCTATTTTGAAAAAATCCGTTACCATGTGGACAAACTGGAATTGCTTATCGATGACCAGTTATGGCCTTTGCCAAAATACCGTGAGTTGTTGTTTATCAAATAGATAAACAATAAACAATAAAAGAGGCCGTCAAACAGCCTCTTTTTTATTGCGCATAATTTGGGAAGTGCCACAAATTCTGTCTATTTTTGATATGAAAATTTCATTGAAAATGTGCATTATGAACAAAACAATACAACACTTTATCGTGGCCGTTTTAATGCTGCTGATGCCTATGGCCTTGTTGGGGCAGATTATCGTTTCGCCTGCCAAGGCCGGCAAAAGCCCTGATGCAACGGGTTTTTATTACGCCCTGCCCCACAATTATGTGCAACTTGATTTTATTCTCGAAAAAACACAACGTTACAAGGGACCTTATGCCGAATATGCTTCGCGCATCCTGGGTGTGGATGATTATGTGAAACAGGATGAAGTGCGCTATCAGATTGCAGATGTGATTATCAGTTCCTATTCGGAACCTGACCCCAATGCCTATTATTTTGTTGAATTTGATGAACGCAATGCACGTGATGTCAGAACCATGGTTTTCAGTATGTTGCCCGACGGTATTATTGTGGGGGCTGATGATACAGAAAAAGAGCCTGAGCGAACTACCAGCCACATTGAAAAAACCCTTGTTAATGCTGATGATACACAACGCTTTCACTATTTTGCAGAAAGAAACCTTTACCAGCGTATTGATACCATTGTACGCCGCATCACCATCGATACCACCACCATCAGGCGGAATATCCTTCAATCTTCCTGGGTGGACCGCAATCCGGAGCAAAAAGCACGTGCCGCCGCCGACCACATCCATCGAATTCGCGAAGCACGTTATAACCTGATATCCGGTTATCAGGAAATCAATTATGGACAAAGCATCGTTTATATGGACCAGCAATTGCAGCAGCTCGAAGAAGAATACCTGAGCCTGTTTTTGGGTAAGGAAGTACGCACACTAGAAGAGAAACGTTTTTATTATTTGCCTGAAAAGGACAATGGCACTATGCAAAACTTTTTAAAATTTAGCGAGGCTTCAGGCATCGAAAGCCTTGCCGGCAGGGGTGAAGCAATTCAAATAAAAGTGGAAACAGCCGGAAATACAAGTCAGATTGCGAACGACAACAAAAACATCGGCAATATTAGGCTCAACAACAGCATGTATTACCGGATGCCGGAATATGCAACGGTATCGGTTGTGCTCAAAGGGAATACATTGGGAAGCGAACGAATGGCTTTCAGTCAACTGGGGATCCTTTCGGTTGCACCGCTTACGCGTGCACGCTTGCTATTTGATCCTGAAACGGGTGCAATCAAAACGGTGAAGCGCGACTGACATTGTTTTCCTGCCTTATAATGCATTGTTTCCGCAGCTGCAGAATTTGTGTTATAGCTGTGGCACTAAGTTACACCAAGGATTATTGTGTTTTTCTCTCAAGCTGTCCGGCAAGCTCCATCCCTCATTCAGCAATCACTTCTCTTTGTGCGTCTTAGTGGCTTGGCGGGCAATTTTTTTATCCCTCAAGCCTGTCCAGTTCTTCTGGAGACACAAAGCTCAAAGGAGGCACTACCTTTCACAAAGTTAAAGCTCACCTGTTCAAGTTCAAGTAAATTTCTTGTGCAGTGGAGACTATCTTGTCTTTAATCATGCTGGTTGATTTAGAAAGTTTACCGCACCCGGAGGCTCTGAGCCGTAATTCGTACTTTTACTAATTGTAAGTCAGCGAAATGTAAATAAAAATTACATAAATCACAATCATGGATGCACCTTCCATTTTGCTTAGCCGGAGACCACCACCTATAAAAATCAGTGCCAGCAGAATAAGGTTGGCCAACAGCACAAGCAGCAGTTCAAAGTTCAGTTTGATGTTGTAATCCAAAGGGTGAATCAAGGCACTTACGCCCAATACAACAAAAATATTGATAATGTTGGAGCCCAGCACATTGCCCATCACAATACCGATATTCTTTTTGATGGCAGCTACGATGGCCGTTACCAGTTCGGGTAATGAGGTGGCAGCCGCCACAATGGTCAGGCCAATGGCCGACTCGCTGATACCCAAAACCACAGCCACCTGCAGGGCACCCTCCGACACCCATTCGCCACCGAAATAGAGGCCGGCACATCCAGCCAAAAGCAGGACGATGGTTTTAGTCAGGGAATAAGGCTCCTTCTGCGCCACATCCACATCCATGGAGAGTGGTTGTCCTTTTTTCAGGGTGAGGTAGAGGTAGTAAACAAAAAAGGCCAGCAAGATAAACCCATCAAAACGTGTGATAATGTTTTCGCTGCCATACAAGCGGCCATTGGCCATAACGCCCAACAACAAAGTTGCAAATAAGCCGATGGGGAGATCGCGTTTCACTGAAATAGGTTCCACAACAAGGGGCATCAGCAAAGAGGCAATACCCAAAATCAGGAATATATTCATGATATTGGACCCCAGTATATTGCCTATGGCCAAATCGCTGCTGCCTTTTAGGGAAGCAAAAACGTTGATAACCAGTTCAGGCAGGGAGGTGCCGAATGCCACCACCGTAAGGCCAATCACCAGGGGCGACAAATTGGCCCTGATACCCAATGAAACAGCAC
>CAYTUA010000383.1:0-2678 GCA_964440855.1 uncultured Lentimicrobiaceae bacterium | reverse complement strand
AGCAGCCAGATACATGAGGCACAATGGATGCCCGGCACAAATAGCCGCACGCTGGAAGTATCCCCGTCATTGAATGAAAGAATCTTTTCGCGGATTTCTTCATTGTCCAGAAAGGCAAACTGTTTGGTTTCCTTCCCCGTTTCGATACGCAGGCCCGACATGGGCTGTATATCGTAATACTGGCCGAGTTTGTTCTCGTTGAGGATTTGGTAAACGGTTTTGCACCCGTGGCAGCAAAAGGGTTTTTCGTCCCACATAACCGGGCTCTTGCCACAATCAGCCCCACAGTGAATGCATTTGGTTTCGCTCATTAATTTTAGTTTGTCTATAAAGTCCAGTGGCTGATTCATAAGGGCCGAGATCAAGGCGTATAAAAATTTTAAACCTCAGTAAACTAAAGTATTAGAGGATTTAAATTTTTATAGCAACGCAGTTACCGGACATTATGGACAGACACTAATTAGTTCGGTTAATTTGCCGCAAAGGTATAACCTATCCGCCAAAAACCACGCAAATCACCTGCACCAAAGCCAACAGCTTTGTCCTCAGGGTAAAAACGCTGTATGGCCTGGTAATGCGCAACTGTTATCTCACCGCCTACCGTTCCATGGCACGCCAGACACTGCTCGGCGAGCAAAATGGGTGCGTAATAAACCAATTCGTCGTTGTTGACAAGGATTAAGGTATCGCCCACAGCCAATCCTTTATCAAAAACTTGCTGAAAATGAAGCAAAACCGCCTCATCCTGCTCCCCGGGATAATTCTCCGGATTGCGGTTTTTAAGGGACAGTCTGCTGATCTCAGCACCAAAATGCGTGGCCACCGAATCAGTAATGGGCAAAGCTTCAACATTACAAAATTCAAGTGCATAGGGCACGCCCCCATACGACATGGCCTGCATTAAATTACTGCTCAAAGCCTTGAAAGTGGCCTGAATGATTTGCCTCGACTGTATTCTGTAATTCTCAACCAAAGAATCGGTTAGCACTGTTTGCTCAGCCACTTCGGTTTGTTGCTGAGCTTGCTGGTTGCAGGCAAAAAATCCTGCAAGCAGGATAAGAATAAAAAATTGTTTTAATTTTTTCATGTTTGATTGGTTTGATTTAGCGTATAAAGTTAGGCATTTTGTATTAAACAAATGAATTTTCGATAATTCTTATGTAACCTCATCAACCTATAACTGGCTATGACTCACCGAATACTTTATAACACTTGATTATAGGTGGTTGGAACCCTATCTTTACAACTTAACCAGAAAACAACTTATAGTTTAATATCTGCGCACCCAAGAATACCACGATGAAAAAACAAAACAGCCTCCACCTGATTTCTGCTTTTGTGCTATGCCTTATTTTGTTACAGTGTAAAAAAGATGAATCCAGTACGGACGAAACCCAATTACCTGTAGTCATAACGCATGAAATAACAGATGTGCGAACAACTTCAGCCCGCGGTGGAGGCGAAATCAGCGTAGCAGGTCATGTCTCAATCATGTCGCGTGGTTTAATTTGGGGTACTTTAATAAACCCTGAATTTGGGAACAACGAAGGTGCTGTAACAGCAGGAACCGGCATGGGTAGTTTTACGGCATCTTTAAAAGGGCTTCAACCCGGCACTGAATATTATGCGCGGGCATTTGCCAATCATTCATTGGGCACAGCCTATGGAAATCAGGTGCAATTCAGCACTACAGGTAGTTCTGGAGGCTCCGGCAGTACGGATGGAAAGCCATGTCCTGAACTACCCGAATTTGTTGACCCCCGCGATGGTAAACAATACAAAACTGTTTTGATAGGGAACCAATGCTGGATGAAAGAAAACCTCAACTTTGAAACTGAAGGCAGCTGGTGCTACAATAGGAACGAAACCAACTGTGATGACTTTGGAAGGTTATATACATGGCTTACAGCTATGAACGATGAATTGAGCAGCAACAGTGTACCAAGTAATGTGCAGGGCATTTGTCCTTCAGGCTGGCATTTGCCTTCTGACAATGAATGGAAAATTCTTGAAATGTTTGTTGATTCAAAACATAATACAGACATTGATGAATGGGAAAAAAATGGTTTCCGGGGTTTTGATGCCGGTAAAAACCTAAAAGCCACAGATGGTTGGAATTTTGATGGGAACGGATCTGACAGTGCTGGTTTTCTGGCGTTGCCCGGAGGCCGCCGTTTCTATTTTGGCCAATACTACACCAGAGGAACGCATGGCTACTGGTGGACATCCACAGCTCATTCAGAAGAATTTGCCCGTTACAGATATGTGTATTACAACAGCGATAAAGTTTACCGTTTTCACTATGGAAAAGATAACGGTCTTTCTGTGAGATGTGTCAAAAATTAATCCAATCAGTGGTTTCGACCATTATAATTAAATGCTTGTATTTGTTCAGCAATTGTGCAGGCATTGAGTTTTTAACAAGCTTTTTCATTCGATAGGATTGGTGTGTCCACAGGAGTTAAATCGAGTTTAAGCAGAATCAATATAGTTTTACTTGCATTCCAGGCTTTAAAATTGTATTTTTGACTTCTATATAAAACCAATTTCTAACAATGTAAACCCAAAATATTTTGTTATGAAAAAATCAGCACTTCTTCTTTCAATTGCCCTCTTAGTTGTCACTAAAATATCAGTTGCCCAACTTGTTGCCGATGCAGGGCCTGATCAGGCCTATT
>CAYTUA010000382.1:0-4525 GCA_964440855.1 uncultured Lentimicrobiaceae bacterium | reverse complement strand
TTCCCCTTTTTGCCCCATAAGAAACAACGGGGCAACCAATATCAGCAAAGCTGTAATATATTTCATTTTCATCGTACTGCGCTAATTTTAAAGTTTAATGAGTTTTTTTGTGCCCAGCGAATGCCCTTTGTGAACCAGCTGGACCATATAAAAACCAGCGGGAAGCCCAGAAATATCAATACCAGCTTCGCTGATATTATAGCCGGACGGTTGCAGCATAAGCCTTCCATGTGTGTTATACACATACACCTCAAGCTGACCTTGCATTACCGGTTTCTCAAAACGGATATGGATCCTGTCCCTGGCTGGATTGGGATGTATGCTGAATGAGGCTCTTTGCCCTTCCGTTTTGGGTGCTTTCTCCATAAGCTCCTGCAGATTTACTACCACATGGCAGTTGTCAAAAAACACCTCACTATAGCTTATCGGGTGTGGGCAGTGGTAATCATATATCCTGCTGTCCGGCCTGATGCTATCGGTTTGCAAGTTGGCATCCACTTTCAATAAATACATATCCGTTGGAGGGGCATTGGGGTTAGGGCGGTACCTCTTAGCAGAAAAAACCTTATTGTCACTGGTTTTTCCTATGAGGTGATAATGCATTTTGTCGCTAAATTTACGTAGGCTGGCCAATGGCAAATCCTCCCCAAAAACATCTAACCCGAGGCTTAGGATAGAAGGGAAATAATGTGTAATACTTGTCAGGAAAGGCATTGCCAAAACCAATGTGTCGCCTATTTGTTGGATATCCCTAAAATCTAAACTGTAGCACTCACCATCAATATCTTCAGGAAGTATAATCCTATACTGCATCACAATTCCTTGACCATCCAATTCAATGAGGTATCCATTTGACAGATCAGATTGATAGATAAGTTGAGTGGCAGCACAGAGTAGATAGTTACTGTCCAGTTCCGTACAGGAGGCACCAAAGCCAAGCAGGGAATCAGCAATGCCAAAAGGCGTTACCCATTTTTCATTTCCCTGTGCATCAAAAAGTGCATAAAAGGGCCTGATCCAGAACACTTCTTCCCATGGGTTGTGCCGCCAATAAACCCTGCCGCTAACAAGGTAGTCCCCGCTTGCCGTTTTTTGGAGGCTATGGCTACTGGGAACACGTGCATCGGTGTAAATCTCAGGGTTTATAACAGGTTTCATCCATAAAGGCACCCCGTTCGCGTCCAGTTTGGCAAGAAAGGTGTTTTCGGTATCGTGGTCGCCAAAACTGTTGAGGGAAACCATATAACCGCCATCATCTGTTGCTGCTATGCCATCAGCCCAGGGCAATAGCCTGTCGGTTTCAAAATAAGTACACCATTCCAGTTCACCGCAGGCATCCAGCTTAAAAACAAATGGTTTTGCCGCCCCTTCAATATCTTCAAAGTAGATAAACCCTGCTCCTACTATTCCATGATCCGGTGTGTTGGCAATGTTTTGTATTTGATTATCATAAACACTTGAAAGAAGTTTAGTCCACAGCGTATCCCCGTTAAAGTCAAGTTTATATAACCTGGTATGGGAGAACTCATATAATATGCCTGAGGAACCACCGGTAAGTATGCCTTCGTCGTAATGCTGAAGGTAAAAACCTGAATGGTCCTGATAACCGGGTTTGCCGTAGCTGTGCTCCCACAACTGCGCCTGGGTTAACAGGGGTAAAATTGCAGAGAAGATTATTCTCAGAAAAAAATGTTTCATAACTATCAATATTTAAATTGCCCTTACCAAAGATATGCAATCTTTGGCAAGGACAAGGTGCATAATTTAGTTGGCAATTATAAAGCGACTGCTATCAATATGCTTTCCGTTTCGCAAAAATGAAATGGAATAGCTGCCTGGGGGCAAAGCGGACACATCAATAATGATTTCACGCTTGTTGTTGTCCATCAAATGTTGCTTCAAAAGTTTCCCTTCAGCACTGTAAATATTAAGGGTAGCCTCTCCTGCCAACACTTCTTCGGTCAGTTGGACAGCGATATAGTCCCGTGCGGGATTTGGTGACACTGTAAAGTGTTGGTGTGCAGTTGAGATGTTTTTCAACCTTTCATATTCAATGGCTTTTTTTGATGATAGAAAACCCTCATCCGCCAACTGATTCTTCAGGCCTCCGTCATCAGGCCTTTCGCATAAGCCATAAAGGCTAAGTATATTACAGGCATAGCCTTTTGCCATGCCCTGGCCAAACTCAGCAATGTCCATCATTGCATCCAGTTGATTCTGGTTTAGGTTGCCCAAATGCTGTCCGTTCTGCTGCATTTGCTTCCTGATTTGGTAATAGGCTTGCATGCTGCTTAGTTCAGCGGTTTGGAAATCGTTCAAATCAAAAGAGGCGGATACAGCGTTTAATACTTGCTCGCCTTGTGAAAGCTGGCCATCATTAAAATGCATAAAAGCAAGCTGATAATAAGCCTGGGGTTCAATGCCCATTTGAAGAAGTTCAACAAGTGCTTGTTTCGAAGCTGCTTCATCCAGGGTATCCATCATATAGTGTTGCACAAGGAAACGATGGTCCCTTGAAGCTTTCTGTGAATAAAATGACCGGATGGACTCAAGGTTTTCCAAGGCAGAGGCCACATCCAGTCCGCTCCATATTTCAGCTTTCATGTGGTCGGGCATGGGTGTTGAACGATAGTCAATGCTTTCGAGCAGCTCATTGTCTTTGGCCGCATGCGGGTTGGCAACCATGATGTCGCGCAACATGGTATTAGAAATAACACCGTCCTTTTCTATAGCTGCTTCAATAGCCTCTTTTGACAGATATGGGGATTCCGCCATCAGTTCGAGGTAAACGGCATAAGCCTCAGGTGGGATACTGCCGTTAACATTTGAAACCAAAGCAGGGGTATTGCCGCCGTCCTTTAGCTGGAGTATCAGGTTTTCAACCTCATTTGCAGCACTATTTGCATCTATCATACCGGCCATCCGTATAGCAGGGTCGTTGGGGTCGCCAGGCACAAACCCACCTCCGGGCGGAAAATTGCTTGGGCAGGTTAAGGAATCATCGTATTGTGCATTATTTCCTAAGTTTGGTATCAATGTGATGGTTTGTTGGGTATAGTTCTGTGGAATGTGATTGGGCAGGCCTGGATAGTGATGAATATAATTAATATGCTCTGAGCTACTGTTAACAAAATTAAAGGAATGAGGCACATCCCAACTGAACAAATTACCTGCGGGGGCATTTGGGTGGTCGGCCATTGAGCCCTGGTATTTATAAATGCTTTCGCCTTGTAATCCACTCCAAACATAAATATCAAACTTGTTATGGGTAAAATTATTACATTTTATGGTTAGGCCGTGGTCATCATCTACAAGATTTTCGCTGGCAGGAATACCATACCACATATGATCTATCGTATTGTTATAAATTTCATTGTTATATAAACCAGTATATTGCACCTCAATGCCCCGGGTATTGTTTTGGCCAGGGTAGCTATACCATTGGTCTGCATGTATATAGTTTTCCTCAATGGTAAAGTTTGTGCTACCCATAGCATAAATGCCCCGCGCAGGCTCCCATAATTCAATCTCATTTCGGATGATAATCGAATTGGTTTGATTATACAATTCCAATCCAAAATTTTGGACATAGAAGTTGTTGTCATTCACTTTTAGCTTGTCTGTTGGTTCGAAAGATTGGCTGAATATTCCGCTCACAATACCGTTGAATTCAGAATTCCAAACCCTGACATCCCCTCCAAGTGCGGCAATCGCGGGACTACCAGCAATGGGCAATGGTAAGTTTACCTCAAAAACACAGTTGTTTATCCTTGTTGATGTTTTAAACGATTGTATAGCATTTGGAACTTCGTTGGGGCTATGGAAACCATATAAGGGATAATTGTTTGTAATTACAAAAATAGACCCTCTGATTTGGGTTAAGCCTAAGGGAGCTTCCGAAGCAAAAACACTACCACTACAGTCTTGAAAAGCAGAATTCCGGACTACAATTGCGCCACCTCCAGTACCAAGGGAAATATAGCTGCCATCTCCGTTATCTCCAAGGATCGCAATATTTGCCCCTTTAAAAAAGCAACTATCAATGACAATAAAACCCTGTTGAGGTAGATTGTAATACGGCACTGCGGGATTGCCCCTTACCCGAATCCCATGCCATGCATTGTTTGGGGTCCGGTTTGTAAATGAAGCATTGTTTGCATATAGTTTACCTCCCTTTTTTACTTCAACGCTTCCTGCCCATACATTAGATGGTTCAAAACGCACAGCAATGTCGGTAATGGTCAATGTGCCGCCGTTCTCTATGATCAACCTTTCCAAAATGTCCACGCCATTGGGGTGGTTTGTGAGGTCCCATGTTTCGTTACCTGTTACTGTATAATTTTGATAAACAGTTTGTGCCTGCATAGAAATGCAAAACAAAACTGTTATCAATATCATCGTTATTTTCTTCATTTTCAATAGATTTTAATATAGTAATAAAAGTTGAATTGTAGCTTTGGTTGATGATATCTTACCGTCCTTTGTCCCCTAAACGGCTGCCACCCCTGTGCCCTGTACCGGCAAG
>CAYTUA010000381.1:0-3287 GCA_964440855.1 uncultured Lentimicrobiaceae bacterium | reverse complement strand
CCCAATCACCCCACTCCCCATACAAATTGGTTCGACTGCATCATAGATCACCCCAAACTGACCGGGGGCGACTCCTGATATGGGTTTTGATGAACGGATGTTTATTTTTCCGTCAGCCATGTCAATTTTCCCGGTGTTAAATTCCGGCTGATGCCTTATTTTAAAGCGGATGTCCATGCCTTCAACAAGTTGAAAACCGGGGTGAAGCAATTGCATATCCGACAGGTTGATGGTTTCGCAATACTGCGCAATGGGATCATAGCCATTGGAGACATAAACGATGTTTTCGTCAACATCTTTTTTTACCACAAACCAGGGCCCCTGGCTCAGGCCCAGGCCCTTGCGTTGCCCGATGGTATGAAACCAAAAGCCCTTGTGGCTGCCCAATATTTTACCGGTTTCCAACTCCACAATTGCCCCTGACTTTTCGCCGGCATAGCGGCGGATAAAATCGTTGTAATTGATCTTGCCCAAAAAACAAATCCCCTGACTGTCGGGCCTGTGGGCGCTGGGCAAGCGCATCTCTTCGGCCAGGCGACGCACATCCTGCTTTTGCAATTGCCCAATGGGGAACATCAACTTGCTCAGCTGATGGTAGGTGATGCGCGCCAGAAAATAGGTCTGGTCCTTTACCGGGTCAACAGCTGTTCCTAAAAAAAATCCCTTTTCGTTTTCAATGACTGTGGCGTAATGTCCCGTTGATATCTTATCAAACTGTTTTCCATACTTTTCCTCAAAGGAGCCAAACTTGATCATGCGGTTGCACATCACGTCCGGGTTCGGTGTTAAGCCTTTTTTAACCGCATCTATGGTGTAGGCAACCACACTTTCCCAATATTCCTTTTGCAGATCGATCACCTCCATACGGCAACCATACTTTTTGGCGATATAGGTGGTAATTTCAATATCTTCCTCCGAGGGGCAATCCACATAGCCGGGCTCGTCTTCCATCCCGATTTTGATGTAAAAGATTACCGGGTCAAAGCCCTTTTCCTTTAGCAAAGGAATGGTAACCGAACTGTCGACACCCCCAGAAACCAACGCAGCTATTTCCATATCAGATCATTGTAAAACAGCTGCAAAAGTAAGCATTTATCGGGTTTTGAGAGTGGGGTTTTAATAGGATCTCAAATGCTGAAATGATGCTTTACAAGCTGCATTGAACTTTCGTAATCCGTATCAGGAACAATGCCCGGTGGCATGGGGCTGTAACCTTCCATCGCCGGCAAACCTATGATGCGCTCCAACAGCTTAAATTCAAAATCAGGGTTTCCCTTCAGACTTACGCGGATTTCAGTATTTGCCCCTTCCGGATTGATAAGGCGAAATGCCTGAAAAGGCCAATTTTCGAATAGGCCCTCCAGATTTGTAGCCGCCATATTGTTCACCTCAAATTGCTCAATGGGAATTGATTTGTCCACGATCAACTCCAGCATCAAAGCCCTGTGGAAAGTGCTCAATCCAAATAGCAGCTGCCTGTTGCCCCCGATCAGGGTATCCGACAAAACGGTTATTTCAGGGGCTTTTATGGGTATAAACGGTGCTTCACTTTTCAGGTAGGTATGCGATAAACCGGGATAAAATTCGGGGATAGCTTCGGTCACAGGATCGCTAAAAAACTGTTGGTTCCAGGCATCTGTTTGCTCATTTCGCGACAGCCAAAACGCTTTTCCCTCCTCCTGCAGGCTGGCATACATCACATGGCTCTGCAGTGGCTGCCTTACATCATGACCCGACTGAAAATGGGCCATACCCATCAAAACGACAAAGCCCACAAACGACAAAGCCGCTATCCGAAGTCCAAACTGCTGCATGCCCCCGGCAAGGGCTGGAAAAAGAAAATACAGCAAATAAAACAGCATGGCTGCGCCGGCAAGTACGGAAACCAGTCCGAAAGTGTGAAATACCATAAAAACCATGGGCCCTAATAGAAATACAACCGGCAAAACGAACAGGAGCCTTAACAACCCTTTCAGCCAGTGCATTTTGTCGGTTTTGGCTTCCAGCAATTCATTCAGAAAACTAAGGGCAAGCAGGGCCAACAACGGTACGAAAAACAGGTAGGTAGCTGTGGGCAATTGAACCAAAACAATTGCTGCCAAAACTAAAAACAGCGTTAAGCCCGGAATAAAAAGCACATCAGCCGACAGCTTGCGCAACAGCAGTGAATAGAACACAAAAAATACACCAACCGTGAGCAGCATATATGCCATATAGTAGTATTTGGCATTGTAAAATGTATGGCTATAGAAAACCGCATAATGCGGATACGCCATCAAAACCAGTTTGTTAACACCCCAAACTACGCCTACGGAAAGGGCCAGGCCGGCCAAAAGCAGCAAAAAACCACCTATTGATTTCAGCCATCCAAGCTTCCCTTTTCTGCACTTGAGAAACACCACAGCAAGGTAAAGCAGCAACAGGAAAATCAAAATCCCGGTGTTCCAACCCATGGGAAAGGCCAGCATCCCAAAACCGGCATAATTGAAATACACCAGGTTCTCAGCCTTCGTTTCATCAAGCGGCAAATTGCCAAAATGGCTTACAAGGCTCACCACATAAGTCCCCATATGTTGCAAGCTGTTGATGTTTAAGTTCTCGGGCCGGTCGGTGGCACTGTGGTAATGCGTAAAACCTTCGATCAATGCAATATTGAAGCCTGACAAACCGGCATCTTTAAACACAGTAAAGTCTGTATCATTGGGCAACAGCTGATAGATTTCGTACATCAGTGAAGCGGCAAGCGGATAGGCTGCCGATTGCATAAATTCGCGCATGATCCACCCATTTTCGGGGCTCACCTCAAAGGCCAGGGCAGGGCCGGTATTTCCACGCGCTTCCAAATTAATCACCAAGCCGATATTGTCCAGCATAGGATGTTGCCCAACAAATGCCCGTGCACCAAGCAAACCGATTTCTTCGGAATCGGTAAACAAAAGCACCAGGTCGTTTTTCATGGGTGGCAGCGCTTTGAAAACAGCCGCTGCTTCGAGCATGCTTGCCAGGGCAATCCCATTGTCGGCAGCACCCGGTGTATGGGGTTGGGTATCGTGGTGGCCAACAACCAAAATGGCCTTTTCGCCTTCGGTGCCGGGCAAACTTGCCATGATATTGGTGATATGTCCAAAGGTGGGCAAACGCTTGCCCGAATAGGCGGTGGTTTGCTGCAAGCTGACTTCATAGCCCAAATGTTCCATTTGGTTGATCAGGTAAGACCGCACCCGTTCATTTTCCAAACTGTTTGAGGGTCGTGGCAACTGGCTGATGGCCTCCGTATGTTTGTATGC
>CAYTUA010000380.1:0-6843 GCA_964440855.1 uncultured Lentimicrobiaceae bacterium | reverse complement strand
ACAATGAAACGGAAATTAAATATATTGATTGCTGATGATGATATGGCTTCGAGAAAGCTGCTTTTTTCGGTTTTGAAGCCAATTGGAGAGAATTTTTATTTGGTGAATAATGGAAAAGAAGCAGTTAGCATTTTCGAGCACCATGTGGACATCGATTTGATACTGATGGATGTGCGTATGCCCGGGATGGATGGATATGAGGCTGTGCGCCAGATTCGATCTGTTTGTAAAAGAGTTTTTATTATTATGCAAACAGTATGTGCTCCTGACAAAGATTTAAGACATTCAAATGGAACAGGTTGTGATTACCATTTATTAAAACAATTAAATCTTAATCAACTAAAGTGTTTAATTGAAAATAATTTTGGGTTAAAGGTGTAATGGATTTGTGTTATTAACTATAATTATTATGTCCAACGGATTAAACAAAAAGATATATTTGTTCTTGTTGCTTATTTATTTATCTCAACAGTTGATTTTTGCCCAGCAGGCTCAACTCTCACTTCCGCAGTTTACGGCTTGTAGTAATGAGCAAATTTCAGTGCCCATACAGGTTACAAACCTTTATGATGTTGGGGCTGTTTCATTGTATATTGGATATGATACTGCTTTGCTTGATTATATTGGGCATACCAATGTACACCCCCAGTTTACAGGCATGCTAACCAATGCAATGGTAACACCACAAACACAGGTTGGCCTATCTTGGAGTAGTGTTAACCCTGCAAATATTGACAATGGTGTTATGATTGAACTGCAGTTCCAGTTTAAATCAGGTGATGCGATTCTCAACTTTATGCCAGGAGGTGAAATAGCTACGACAGAGTTAGAGCCCATCGAATATTCAACAACCGATGGCATGGTGTATTTAGGTTTGCCGGATATTATAGCGCAACCGGAATCAATTGAAGCAACCGAGGGTAATCAAATTTCTTTTTTTGTTGGAGCCGAAGGTGCTGATACTTACCAATGGCAAATATTAGATGATGGAGACTGGATCAATCTGCAGAATGATGGCACCTATCAGAACGTACAAAGCGATCAGCTATTGATTAACGACATCAGTCTGGCGATGGACAATAGCTGGTACCGCTGTTTTCTCACTGCTGATGCGGGCTGTGAGATTTATTCCGATTCTGCTATGCTGACCGTCCTCCCGCTGCAATCTGTTCAGCTGAGTTTGCCTTACCTGAGTGCCTGCTATGATGATGTACTTGCCGTTCCCCTTCAAACGGTTGGGATGCAGAACATAGTCGAATTTGAGATCAATATTGCCTATGATCCTGAAGTGGCTACATTCAATGGGCTCGACAATGTAAACCCACTCATTCAGGATATTACCTACACAATTCATAGCAGTCCTGTGCATCATGTATCAATCAGTTGGGCATCTGCTGCACCCGTCAGTCTGACTGATGGCATGGTATTCGAAATGCTTATGCAATATGCAACGGGCACAACAAGCCTGGATTTTTTGTCAAGCTCCCTGGTGATGGGGGAGGAAGGCATTAGCTACGATTTGTTTTTTCAAAACGGAGAAATTGACGCTTATCCCCATCCTCATATCGTCAGTCAGCCTGTCGCGCAAACCGTTTATGAAAATGGGAATGCTGAATTTAGCGTACAAGCCCAGAATGCCAATGGCTACCAGTGGTACACCTTCAACAATGGAAACTGGGAGCCATTAATGGATGGTGGTAATTACAGCGGTGCAGAAACCCCCAACTTGCTTATTAGTGAAGTAAGTCCCGATTTTAACCAGAAGCTATACAAATGCTATGTTTCCGGAA
The DNA here is from genome assembly GCA_964440855.1 of uncultured Lentimicrobiaceae bacterium. Classification (GTDB taxonomy): domain Bacteria; phylum Bacteroidota; class Bacteroidia; order Bacteroidales; family F082; genus CALAZZ01. The sequence goes on along the minus strand of CAYTUA010000380.1, from coordinate 5,053 downwards.
CGTTTTGCAGTCTTTTCAGTGAGGAGGCCATGCTTACCGTCTTGCCCATGCCTGAAGTAGGCCTGAGCCTGCCTGATACTTTGGCCTGCCCTGAATCTGTCATCAGTATTCCCCTTCAGGCTGAAGGCCTGGATGAGATTACAGCCTTCGGCATTTTGATTTCGTTTGATCCGGATGTGGCTGCATTTGTGCAGTTGGATAATCTGCATCCGCTCATTGCTACTACTTCAGCCACGGTGCACAATGAACCGGTACACCATGTGCTGCTAAGCTGGTCAGGAGAGCAATCGATAAGTCTGCCTGATGGAAACATCCTTAATCTGGTCTTTGAATTTGAGGAAGGCAGCAGTCCGCTTTCATTTCTGTCGGACAGCTTTGTGCTCAATGCAGATCAGATGGCTTTTGATCTGACTCTTAACGATGGCGAGATCAATACGCAGCTGCATCCGGTGATTACCTCACAACCACAAAATAAAACGGTTTCAGTTGGGGGTTTAGCGCAATTTCAGGTTCAAGCAAGTAATGCTATAAGCTACCAATGGCTCGAAAGTCAGGACAATGGCGATACTTGGCAAAACCTTAGTGATACCGGGCCCTATGGAGGTTCCCAAACCTCCGTTTTAACGATCAGTCCGGTTGATCTGGGTTTGGATCAAAACCAATACAGGTGCATGGTGTATGGCGACTGGTGTGAGGCAGAAACTGCAAGCGTTACGCTGACTGTTTTACCCGAAATGAGTGCTTTTTTGATGCTGCCTGATACAGCATCCTGCCTGGATGAGCAAATCAGTATACCCCTGTATGGTGCAGGTCTGGAGCAGGTTTTGTCGTTTGAAATATACTTGACCTTCGAATCCGATGTTGTTGAGTTTATTGAAATCATTGACATACACCCCCTGCTCGAAGGCATTGAAGCCAGCTTGCAAACGTCACCCGAAACGCAGCTATTGCTGAGTTGGGAGGGCAATGAGCCTGTTTCTTTACCCGATGGCGATATATTCAAGCTGCAGTTCGTTTATGCAGAAGGTGCTACAGCGCTGACATTTATGGACCAAACCATGATTCTGAATGAGGCTTTAAGCCCATTCGTTCTCACTACCCTTGATGGCCAGATCAGTTCACATGAGTATCCTGAAATTGTAGCACAGCCGCAAAACCAGATTACTTATATTGGAGCTTCAGCCCAATTTGAAGTTCAGGCTGACAATGCCCTCACTTATCAATGGTTTGTGAGCGATGATATGGGGAATAGCTGGGATACGGTTGAAGAAGGTACAAACTACAGTGGATCACAGTCAGCAACATTAAGCATCCTGAATGCAAATCTGAGTATGGACCAGACGATGTATCGCTGCTTCGTCAGTGCTGCATTTTGTGGCTTATATACCAATGTGGCGGGTTTAACTGTGTTACCTGAAATTTATGCTGAGTTGACCATAGATCATGTTTCGGCCTGCCCGGGCGAATCGGTAAATATTCCAATTAAGGGTGAAGGTCTGTATGATGTTTCGGAATTTGGCATTTTCATTGCTTATGATCCAATGGTAGCTGAATTCGTTGAAATTGTGAATCCGCATCCGCTCATCGGCGACCTGGAGTTTGTTATACAGGGGCAACCAAACCCGCAAATTATCATCACATGGTCTGGTGATGCAACAGTGGAACTGCCTGATGGCGATCTGTTCGAATTGCGTTTTAATTATGCTGATGGAGAAATGGCCCTGAATCTGCTGGAAGAAAGCTATGCTTTAAGTGAAGAGCTGCTGCCCTATAATTTCTTGCTTTTCAATGGATCACTGACGCCATTCCCTGTCCCCACCATCGTAGCTCAGCCTCAGGATGTAATTGTTGAAGAAGGGGGGGAGGCTGTTTTTAGCATCAGTGCAGAAGATGTTTTACACTTTCAGTGGTTCGAAAGCAGAGACAATGGTGGCAGCTGGCTGGAGGTTGCGGACAATGATATGTATGCAGGTAGCCAAACAGAGGTGCTTACCATAGTACCCGTGGAACTATCATTTGATCAGTATCAATATAAATGCCTGCTCATGGGCGAATTCTGCGACCTATACTCCTCCGAGGCGAAGCTAACTGTAGATACCCTCACTTTCATAATTGAAAGACAGCTGGATCAGTCTGCCAGACCCGATTTATTGGCAGCGAGCTTATATGGCAACACCCTGAGCTTGAATTTTGCTGATCCTTTTACGGGAAGACTACATTATAGACTTTTTGACCTCATAGGTAGAATACTTTGCGAAAATGAATATGAAGTTTTTAATCAAACTGAAATCCGTATTGATATGAACCACTGTCAGCTGAAGAATCAAATATATTTGCTACAGGGGATGCTCATGGATTCCAATGGAATGCATCATGCAATATCATCTAAGATTCTAAATACGGGTTATTAGCCTGAATGTATTTTGCAGGCTTAGGCATCGTTATGCTTTACCACCAGCATGATGTTTGGTGGTGTCTATCCCTAGAGTCGGGTATTTGGTCTAATGTCGATCTCCCCTTTTACCTTTAAAATGGAAGTCTTAGGCCATCACTACGTTGGTTGGTTTTCCATTAGGGGGAAGTTAGAGGGATGTGTGCTGAAGGCTGACTTTATGGTCTGATAGACAATAGTAAGTATAATCATCCCAGAGGTATATGTGCTTATGAATGTATTCATATAATGCTCTTTCGCAGTCCCGATCCTCCTTTCTTGTTAAAAAGAGAAACAGTACCTAATATCCAGATAAGATCAAAAAAATCTGTAATTTTGCCTCCTATAGTAATCTATCACGATCTGTTTGTGTAAATAAGATAATATTATGAGTATCACTAAATCACAGGTTGTTGAGGTGTTGAAAGGGGTCATTTATTTTGCCAAAAGCGATAATATTGTGAACCTGGGCATGCTCGACGAACTGGAAGTGTCAGAAACAGCCATAAAGTTTAGGTTGGTTTTTCCAAAACTGGGCGAACCGGCAGTTAATATTGTTAGCAATGCTGCTACCAAAGCCCTGCACGATGCCTTTGGTGAAGAGATAAAAATTGAGATTACTCCCATCCCTGAGAAGGAAAAGGGCAGGGGGCCACTGGCCGGCGTCAAGCATATTGTGGCCATTGCTTCGGGTAAGGGTGGGGTTGGAAAATCCACAGTAGCTGCTAACCTGGCTGTTGCCCTGGCAAAAACTGGTGCCTCAGTAGGCTTGATTGATGCCGATATTTATGGCCCTTCGGTTCCCATAATGTTTGGCGTTGAGGGCGAGCAACCGGTCGTTATTGAAAAGGAAGGCAAACCCGTTATCCTGCCATTAGAAAAGCATGGTATCAAGCTGCTTTCGATTGGTTTTTTTGTTGACCCCAACAAAGCCCTGATATGGCGTGGCCCCATGGCAACCCAGGCACTCAATCAGCTGATGAAAGATGCCGACTGGGGCGTGCTTGATTATTTGCTGATCGACCTGCCCCCCGGTACAGGAGATATACAACTTACATTGGCGCAATCCTATGCTGTTTCGGGGGCTATAGTTGTAACAACACCACAAAAAGTGGCCTTTGCTGATGTGCGCAGGGCAGCCAATATGTTTAACCAGGATAAGTTGCATATACCAACGCTTGGCTTGATCGAGAACATGGCCTTTTTTACACCAACAGATATGCCTGACAAAAAATACTTTATTTTTGGACATGGAAATGGTGAAGCTTTTGCTAAAGAATTGGGGGTTGTTTTGCTGGGACAGATACCCATTGTTGAGAAAATTGCAGAATCCGGAGATTCGGGGAATCCCATTGCGCTAGACGATGAATCGCCCATTGCCAAGGCATTTGCACTGGTAGCTGATGCAGTGATCAAGCAGTTGAAATTTGCCAAACCATTGAATAACGAGTAACACTAAACTATAACACCTGATAAGAAATGAATAAAGAAGATCTCACCAGAAAAGTTCAGAATATCATCGAGCAAGTACGCCCTTACCTGCAACAGGATGGGGGCGACATCAATTTTGTTGAAATTACTGATGATATGATTGTAAATGTTGAACTAACAGGCGCCTGCGGGAGTTGTCCCTATAGCACCATGACCTTGAAAAACGGTGTGGAGAGCACCATTCGAAAAGCGCTGCCCGAAATAAAAGCTGTTGAGGCCATCAATATCTAAGGCTCCTGCCACGAGCAATTTAGCGTTCGCCAGTCAGGAATCCTGAGCTGAGCTGATAAAACTTTTCAGGTGCTTCCGCATGCACCCAATGAGAGGTTTCCTCGATGGTGATAATCTCGGCATTGGGGAAATTTCTGCGTATTTGTGGGTAATCCTCAGGCAGGATGTAATCTGAATCTCCTCCCCGTATAAAAAGCACAGGTTTGTTATAGGTGTTTTTGGTTTCAATAGCGTCAAACATTTGATCCAGATTTTTTTCAATACCATCGAGATTGATGCGCCATGCCAATTGACCTTTCTCTTTCCAATAAAGATTCTTCATGAGAAACTGCCTGATTCGCAAAGGTTTGATTCGTTCCTTCAGTATCTCATCCACATCGCTTCTGTCTTGAATACTTTGCAAATCAACAGCCTTCATGGCTTGAATGATATTGCGGTGATAAGGCCTTTCGCCGTATGATTTCAGGCTGATATCTACCACCTGAAGCCGTTTGACCAAATCCGGGTTTTCTATGGCAAAACGCATAGCTACTTTTCCACCCATACTATGGCCCAATAATACAGGCTTTTCCATCGCGTGGGTATCAATCATCTCCAGCAAATCGTCAGTAAGTGCCAGGTAGTTAAATACATCGGAATGAGGCGATAAACCATGGTTTCGCTGGTCGGGAATGAATACTTCGAAACCTTCATCAGCTATCCGCCTTCCAAAACTTACCCAATTGTCAGACAATCCAAGCAAGCCATGCAAAATGATGAGTGGCTGATTTCCTTTTTTTCCATAACTCTTAAACGCTAATTCCATCAGATTATATTTAATGGGCAAATTTAGCACCAAATTGCGGTTTTATTGTAAATCAAGTTCTGCTCCATGGCCCTTTAGGCCAAAATGCCTGCGCA
>CAYTUA010000379.1:0-5854 GCA_964440855.1 uncultured Lentimicrobiaceae bacterium | reverse complement strand
ACGGTGGACTTCAAGAACACCATCGTCATCATGACATCTAATATAGGTTCGCGGCAACTGAAAGACTTTGGACAAGGTGTTGGATTTAGCACCTCGGCCAAAAAAACGGCAAAAGCCACTTATGCACAAGGTGTTATTGAAAGTGCTCTGAAAAAATCGTTTGCCCCTGAATTTTTGAACAGGATTGATGATGTGGTTATTTTTGAGCCACTTGAACGTGATGATATCCATAAAATAATTGATATCGAACTCAAACATCTTTATAAGCGCGTAGAAGGCATGGGTTATGTGCTAAACCTTACGGATAAAGCCAAGGATTATATTGTTGAAAAAGGATGGGATGAACAGTTTGGGGCCCGTCCGCTCAAGCGCGCCATCCAAAAATATGTGGAAGATGTTTTGGCCGAAGAAATCATTAAGACCAAGATCATCCAAGGCGACAAAATCCAGATAGACCTCGATGAAAAGACAGGTGAAATTGCGGTGAACATTACCAAAGCCAAAAAGACTGCTGTAGCAAAAAAGAAGACAGAGTAGTTATATTGGTGTTGCATCAGTCACAGGATTGGGCTGCCTTAAAAGAAAAAGCAAATGTTTTGCAGTATGCAGGCATTTGCTTTTTTTTGTTAGAATTGATATAAATAAGGATTTTGGCCGTTTTGATATGTAGCAATTTAGATGTTTTTCGCTAAGTTTGCGCTCTATTTTCAATCTAAAACAATATTTATGGAAGCAAAAACCACACTCAAAGGCGGAGAATTCTTAATAAAGGATGTTGATGTTAATCAGGTGTTTATACCAGAGGAATTTGATGAAGAAACAAAAATGATTACCGAAAGCTGCCGCGATTTTCTCGAAGCAGAGATATTCCCCAACCTTGACCGTATCGACAAGCAGGAAGATGGCCTGATGGCCGAGTTGTTGAAAAAAGCAGGCGAATTGGGCTTGCTCGGCTTGTCTATCCCTGAAGAATTTGGTGGTTTTGAACAGGCGTTTTTGCCCATTATGCGTGCCAATGAGGCCTTGGGTGCCGGATATTCCTATTCCGTTGCCATCATGGCCCATACAGGCATTGGCACCCTTCCTATCCTATATTATGGCAATGAAGAACAAAAAGCCAAATACATTCCAAAACTGGCGAGTGGCGAATTAATGGCTGCCTACTGCTTAACTGAACCCGGTGCCGGTTCAGATGCCAATTCCGGGCGCACCAAAGCTGTTTTGTCTGAGGACGGAAAACATTATATTTTGAACGGTCAAAAAATGTGGATTACCAATGGAGGCTTTGCTGATATCCAAACGGTATTTGCCAAGATTGACAACGACCGTGTGCTCAGTGCCTTTATTGTTGAGCGGGCATGGGAAGGCGTGAGCATGAACCCCGAAGAAAAGAAAATGGGCATCAAAGGTTCATCCACCCGGCAGATTTTCTTTAACGATGTTAAAGTTCCGGTTGAAAACCTGTTGGGTCGCCGAGGCGAAGGCTTCCGCATCGCATTAAATATTCTGCACCTTGGGCGTATTAAGCTGGCTGCTACGGTAGTAGGTGGCGCTAAACGGGCTATTCTACATTCTGTGAATTATGCCAACGAGCGCAAACAATTTGGCAAAGCCATTGCTGAATTTGGGGCCATCAAGTACAAACTGGCCCAACAAGTAATAAAAACATTTGCCACCGAATCGGCTGTTTATCGCGCCAGCAAAGATATTCAGGACAACATTCTGGCTAAGAAAGCAGATGGAATTGCGCATGGATTGGCCAATATTGAAGGGGTGGCTGATTATGCCATTGAATGCGCCTTGATGAAGGTGTTTGGCTCGGAAGCTCTTGATTATGTGGTAGATGAGGCTGTTCAAATATATGGTGGTATGGGATTCTCTTCTGAAACACCCGTTGACCGGGCTTACCGTGATTCGCGTATCAACAGGATTTTTGAAGGAACCAACGAAATCAACCGCTTATTGGCAGTTGATGCCTTGCTCAAAAGAGGCATGAAAAGCGACTTCAAGCTTTTTGAAAAAGCCCGGGAGATGTTTGATACAATGGATCAGGCAGAAAACATCAGCCAGGAGGACTGGTTCGAAGAGAAACGCGCCACTGTAAGGAACCTCAAAAAAGCAATTTTAATTCTTATTCCGGTTATGTCGGAGGCCTTTGGTAGAAAAATGGCTGAGGAAGAAGAGGTGATGATGAATATTTCGGATATGCTGATGCAAGTGTATGCAGCTGAATCAGCTGTGCTCAGGGTGAAGAAAATGGAACAGATCAAAAGCCGCGAAGAGCTTCTGCTTTACCATGATATCCTGGATGTATTGGTATTTGATGCTGCCATCGCCATGTTGCGATCGGGCCGCGAGGCCGTGGTAAGCTTTGCCCCTGTTGAACTGCAGGACAAAATGCTGACTGCTTTGCAAGCGCTTTGTCAGGCCAAAGCGGTGAACGTAAAGGACGCCCGCAGGCGCATTGCAGAAAAGTTGATTGAAGACAACAACTACACCTATTAACAAGGCGACTGAAACGTTTCCAATTTGCGGAATTAATCGCCTAATAATTTTCTGTTCTGATTGACTTTCGGGCTAAATGGCAGCAGAAAGATGTTACGGCTGTAGAGATAACAATATACAGTTACTTTATTTTACCTTCCTGAACTTCATTGGCATTTTTGAATATCAGGGCCTCAAAGAAAATTTCCTTTTCTGAACGTGCACAGCGTAGTTTTTCGGGATGAATTTTCCCTGTTTTGGAAAGTTCATCCCGATTTCATGGTATATATATGTATTCAAGTAATGGATTGCCAATATATTGTATTTTGTGGAGCAATATTTGATACTGGGGGAAGATTAATACTAAAAATATCCCTCTATGAAAAGAATACTATTCTTGATTTTTGCTGCCTCGCTGATACTCGCATCATGCAACCGCGATAGGTATAAAGAAAAACTGGAAGTTGACCTAAACAATTCAACTCAGCAACTTACAGTACCTCTGGATTTTAATTGGAAAACAACAACCGATTATCACCTAACACTTACCGCCTCCAAAAACGGCATTGTTGAAATTCAGTCGGAAGAAGGCTTGGTATTTCATCGTGCGAATCTCACTCTTGGAAACAAGTATAAAACCAAACTCGCGGTTCCGAGTTATGTGAAAAACTTAGTGATCCTCCACAGAGGTCAGAAAACGCTTGTAGAATTAAACAACGAACTTATTGATCTGACCATATAACAATTAATAACTATGAAACAACTAAAACACCCCTTAACTAAAATATTTCTTTTACTACTTTTTGTTGCCTCTCTTCAGTTAAGTGCACAGGAATCACTCAAGGTTTTTGTAAGTGCGCCTACTGTAATGGTATCAAATGTAACAGGAGGAACACTTGAAACCGAAACTTTTGAGGATTTTGTTGCACTACCCAACTTCAGTTGGGCTCCTTTGCCAGCTGGATATGCCAGCAACTTAGGAACATATTTGCAAACCGAGGGTCAGTCTTATGTTAAAAACGACGATCAATATGGAGCCGGTACAGGCAAATACATGTCGATTCGTAATGGGGCGCGTGTAAATCTGGAGTTGTTTTCATCCGTACAGTATTTTGGCTTTGCATGGCCGGCCGGTGATGGTCAAAATACCATCAGGATTAAACGTAACGGTCAGGTAATTGGTGAGTTTATGACTGTAAATGTTGTTTCCCTGCTCCCAAAAAATGCTTCAAACTTTATTACTGCAATTGATGGATCTTCCTATTCCACTTTTGATTATTATGGCAAACCAGGAACAGGCCAAAACAATAATGAACCATATGCATACTTGCATTTTGTTGCCACTCCCGGTTTGGCCTTTGACGAGATTGAGTTTGCCATGGGTGTCGGAGGTGAATTCGAAAACGATAACCATTCCATCCTGAGTGATGGTGCGCCTATTTTGCAAGGCGATTGGGTTGAGCTGATTGCGCTTTTCCCGCCCACAGCCCACGATGACAGTGGAAGCGGCTTACCCGGAAACGCTGTAACCATTTCGGTTTTGGATAACGATATTGAAGGTACGGGAACAATACTTCCTGCCACAGTGCAGATTGACGGAACAGCAACTGCCGGCGACCCGTTGGTTGTTGTAGGTGAAGGTGTGTGGACAGTGAACACCACAAACGGTGAAATAACTTTCACACCCGAACTTGGTTTTACAGGCAACCCTACTCCAATTAAATATTTTGTGCGAGATAACAACGGTTTGGCTTCCAATCTGGCAACTGTAACGGTCACATACCTTGTAGGCCCCACTGCGGTTAATGATTTTGAAACTACAACAGTTGATTTGCCGGTAGTGATTGATGTTTTGGAGAACGATATTCCCGGTGATGGCCTGCTCTTGCCACCAACAGTTGCTTTCGTGATTGGAACTGAGCCGGATGCAATAACACAAGGTATATTTACAGTTAACCCTGCTGATGGTATGGTGACCTTTAGCCCTGCCACAGGTTTTACAGGTGTGGTTACCATTGGCTATGAGGTTTGCGATGACAATGGTTTGTGCAACAATGCTTTAATCACCGTTGAAGTGATCGCAAACATTCAAAACTTCTTTCCTGCCGGTGGATTTGGCACTTTGGCTTTTGAAGATTTATGGCCTGCACTTGGTGATTATGATTTCAATGACCTGGTGATAGACTACCAATTCATGATAGAGTCAAATATGGACAACTTTGTGGATCAGCTAACTGCAACATTTACCATACAGGCATTTGGTGCTTCCTTCGAAAATGGATTCGGTTTCCAACTGGCAAACCCCATCGATCCTGCACATTTGAATGTGACTGGTTATAGCCTCACAGAATCATATATTGGCTTGAACCCAAATGGTACAGAAGCCGGCCAGAATTTGCCTACCATTATTGTTTTTGACAATGCCTTCAACGAGATGCAGCATCCGGGAGTTGGAATAGGTGTAAATACCGAACCATCTGCCCCTTATGTTCAACCTGCAACACTTACGGTAATCATTGATTTTGAGCCTAATAAATACACTTACAATCAATTGGACATTGCCAACTTCAACCCGTTTATTATTGTGAACAAGGACAGGGCTTTAGAGGTACACTTGCCAAACTATCCCCCAACCGATCTGGCTGATCAAAGCAAGTTTGGTATGTGGGATGATGACAGCGATGCCGGTACAGGAAAATATTACCTTACCGCCAACAACCTGCCCTGGGCCATTCACATTTACGAAAGCTTCGATTACCCCATTGAAAAACAGGACATCATATGGGTTCATCTGAAATTTGCGGAATGGGCCACAAGTGGAGGACTGCTTTATCCCAACTGGTATAAGGACCTGTCTGGATTCAGGAATGACAACCTGATCTATACACCACCCTCAAATTAGTGATAATTGATTATGCATCGAAAAGAGCCATCCGATCCGGGTGGCTCTTTTTTAATAATGGTTGTTATGTGATAAACCATTTTTTTATTTGTAGCTTTTGAAAGAATTGTTAATTTTGCACCCTCAAAATGGCGAGGTAGTCTCGTCAGCATGACGAGACGTCGGATTCATAGCTGCCTTTGGCGGCCACGAGTCTAAAAATTAAAGAAGGCGAGGTAGCTCAGTTGGTTAGAGCGTCGGATTCATAACCCGGAGGTCCCGAGTTCAATTCTCGGTCTCGCTACAATACAAACAAGACTGTCATCCACAAGTATGGCAGTCTTTTTTTTATCGGATTCATATTTTTTATCGGATTCATACCCGCCTTTTGTCGGACCCGAGTTCTCCGCCGGTTGGCGGACTCGGTCTCGCTACAATACAAACAAGACTGTCATCCACAAGTATGGCAGTCTTTTTTTTATCGGATTC
>CAYTUA010000378.1:0-3070 GCA_964440855.1 uncultured Lentimicrobiaceae bacterium | reverse complement strand
ACCAAGTGTAACACTGATAACGGCCACACGCACCACGCCCATTGAAAGGCCCTTGCCCGAAGAAGAAAAAATACGCCTGGCGATAAAAATATGTGGTTTCATATAATCATTTAAATAATCCTTAACAATAAATAAGCCTGAAACAGGCTTATAAGCTAAGCCATTAGTTTATCTTTGCAATGAAACATCCTTAAACTTGCTGCAAAAATAAACAACCTGCCATTGCCATGAGAAATTTGATTGCTTTAACTTTTTTTCTTTCTGCCTTATTGCCATTGAATAGCTGTTTTGCACAAGCCAAACCGGAACTTGTTGAAAGTACGGCTGTGCGTGCCGGTGCTGAACAAATGGATGCGTACTTGCCTATGCTTCAGGGAAAAAGAATTGCTATCGTGGGCAATCAATCCAGCCTTGTTGGGGATGTGCACCTCGTTGATACATTGTTGCGCTATGGAGTTGAAATTGTAAAAATATTCAGTCCCGAACATGGTTTTCGGGGCGACCATGATGCGGGTGCTTATGTGCAAAACACTGCGGATGAAAAAACCGGTATTGCCATGGTTTCGCTCTACGGCCAGAAGAAAAAGCCTGACGCCTCAGATTTGCAGGGGGTTGACCTCATCCTCTTTGATTTACAGGATGTCGGGGTGCGTTTTTACACCTACATCTCCACCTTAAGTTATATGATGGAGGTGTGCGCCTTGTATGATATCCCTTTAATTGTGCTCGACAGGCCCAATCCCAATGGTTTTTATATTGACGGACCGGTTTTGAAGGACGGTTATACTTCTTTTGTGGGTTTGCACCCTGTTCCGGTGGTTTATGGGCTCACCATTGGCGAATATGGCTTGATGGTGAATGGCGAAGGATGGTTGCCCGAAGGCATGCAATGCGAACTGCAAGTGATTCCTGTTGAGGGCTATAAAAGGAATATGATCGTGAAATTGCCGGTGAAACCATCGCCCAATTTGCCCAACTGGCAATCCATATATCTGTACCCCTCGCTTTGTTTTTTTGAAGGTACCATCGTGAGCATCGGACGTGGCACCGACATGCCTTTTCAGGTGTTCGGTCACCCGGATTATTATGAAGGACAGTTTGTTTTTACGCCAAGGAGTATTCCGGGTGCTGCTGCCAACCCAAAATTGCTTGGACAAACTTGCTATGGGGAGTCCTTAACTGGATTTGCTGCCAATTACAAAAACAACCCAAAACGGCTCAATTTGGATTGGTTGGCAGCCACCTACGAGAGTCTGTCAGTAAAGCATGCATTCTTCAACAATTATTTCAATACACTTGCCGGTCAGTCGGACTTGAGGCAGCATATCGAGCAGGGGCTTTCGGATGCGGCCATTCGTCGTAGCTGGCAAGCCGATATTGAGGCTTACAAATTGATTCGGGCAAAATACCTGATTTACCCTGATTTTGAGAAATGATAATCATTTCTGTCAATCAAGTGGATGATTCAAATTTTCAATCCCCATAATTGAGCAGACGCTTCATGTGAAATTCAAGATGCCTGTCGGGGCCGGGGGCAGGGAGCATACCAATTCGATTGCCGGGCAGCAATATCATATATTCCGGTAAAGTACGCACCTCATATTCCTCAAGCAACAGAATATGCTGGCCAAGGTTGAGCAGGGGCCAATTCAACCCATTATCTTCAAAAAACACAGCTGTTTTTTCAAAGTCATTATCCATGGCAATGGTGACAAAATAAAACTGGTCCTGATAGGCTGTGTATAAGGCTTCCAAGTCCAGCAGGTCGTTTTCACACGCCAGGCAAGCCTGTTTGGTGAATCCAATCAGCACATATTTATCAGAAAGGTCGCGCAAATCAACAACTGCATGTTGATTGGAAGAAAGCCGGAAGAGGGGAGCCTCTGTGCCAAAAGCCAAACGCCGCTGATTTTTCAGGATGTTGGCTGCAATGGCCCGGTGCTGGTTGTATTGGCCATTTTCCTGAACCGTTTTGAGTATGTTGGTGATGGCTTGCTGACCAATTTGTTTGGAATCGAGCATATTTTTCATGTTCAGCAAGAGGACAAGTTCGCGCAATTGCCCGTCAGCTGAAAGCCGGGAATCCAATGACAGCAGGCTGTCTGTGGCCTGATACCCACTTTCGACAATGGCTTTTACATCTGTTTGCGAAACAGAAGGCATCGCCAGAAGCGCATTGGTAAATATTTCCCTGAAAAGAGCCATGTATTCTACATTTTCATAAAGGATGGGTTTGTTGATAAAGTAGTCATCAAGAATTGCCTTTTCGCTGCGGCTCCGGGAAGCAATGGACAAAGCGGCCATTTTATAAGTGATATAACCATCCACATAATCTGCAGCTGCTGTCTGAACCCTGTTTGTAAGTTCCAGCCTTAACGAATCGATCAAATCGTGCCTGCTACGACGATACAATGCATTAAAATGTTGCAACAGAAAGGTATTGTAAACAAGGTTTATCTCGCCAATTTGGCTGGCAAAACCATTGTCATCTGACGAAATTATTTCGATTTGCAAGGGTTCTTTCTCAAAATAAGAAAGATCAGAAGACGATTCCTGCATGGGTATGTCCACCACATAGTGCTTGCCCGGACTGACAAAGAGTTCGGTTCTGTCAAGCCCCAGGGCAAATAGGATGTTTCTTTCTGTTTCCAGCTCCGCACTTATATGGAAGTGCCCATCGTCATCAGTCATCGCGTAGGCCATGGTTTTTTCGTGCCACGAAATCAGGTCTTCATACGCCAGCAGTCTGACAAGTGTATTGGGGTAGGCTGTTGTTCCCGAAATAGTTAGGTTGTCACCAAACAAAGGGGTAAACAAAAAGGGCCATGCTATAACTGCCAATAAAATGTGTTTGAAAATCATTTTCTGAAAGCTGATTCAAGAAGTTTCATCCGGTCAAACGCGAGGTGAGCAATCATATTGTCAGATCAACACAAGCGGGAACAAATTGCTGTGCATCGCCACCATTGCGCACAATATCGCGCACAATAGAAGAAGTGATGGGGGTTAGTTCGGCAGAAGTAAGCAAGAAAATGGTATCAATTTCGGGCAGCAGGCGTTTATTTACTTG